>NZ_JADPJC010000010.1:0-206359 GCF_023073215.1 Bradyrhizobium sp. 35 | reverse complement strand
GGCGTCGTCCATCTCAACGCGCATCTTGTCGGCGTTGGTGACGAAGTAGGGCGAGATGTAGCCGCGGTCGAACTGCATGCCCTCGACGACGTCGAGCTCGGTCTCGAGCGACTTGGCTTCCTCGACGGTGATGACACCCTCGTTGCCGACCTTCTTCATGGCGTCGGCGAGGAACTTGCCGATCTCCGCGTCGCCGTTGGCCGAGATGGTGCCGACCTGGGCGATCTCGTCGTTCGAGGTCACCTTCTTGGAGTTCTTGACGAGGTCCGCAACGACGGCTTCGACCGCGAGATCGATACCGCGCTTCAGATCCATCGGGTTCATGCCGGCGGCAACCGACTTGGCGCCTTCGCGCACGATCGCCTGGGCCAGCACGGTCGCGGTGGTGGTGCCGTCGCCGGCCGCGTCAGCGGACTTGGAGGCGACTTCGCGCACCATCTGCGCGCCCATGTTCTCGAACTTGTCCTCGAGCTCGATCTCCTTGGCGACGGTGACGCCGTCCTTGGTGATGCGGGGAGCGCCGAACGACTTGTCGAGCACGACGTTGCGGCCCTTCGGACCGAGCGTGACCTTCACCGCGTTGGCGAGAATGTCGACGCCGCGAAGCATCTTGTCGCGCGCATCGACCGAGAATTTGACTTCTTTAGCTGCCATCTGGATTTTTTCCTTAGGTGTTTAACTGGATAAGAGAGGGGCTCTTAGGCCGCCTTCTTCTTGGAAGCGGGGACGTCGAGGACGCCCATGATGTCGCTTTCCTTCATGATCAGCAGGTCGACATTGTCGATCTTGACCTCGGTGCCGGACCACTTACCGAACAGCACGCGGTCGCCGACCTTCAGGTCGATCGGGATCAGCTTGCCAGCTTCGTCGCGGCCACCCGGGCCGACGGCGACGATCTCGCCCTGCGAGGGCTTTTCCTTCGCCGTGTCGGGAATGATGATGCCGCCAGCGGTCTTCTCTTCTGCGTCGATGCGCTTGACCACGACGCGGTCGTGAAGCGGACGGAAATTCATGCAGTTCTCCTAAGCTTTTGCACGATTTGGGAATTTTGGGTTGTTAGCAGTCTGCGCCGGCGAGTGCCAGCGCAGGCACAACTGAGATAAGGCAGGATTTTGGCGGGAGCAAGGGCTTGTAGCAGAAAAATAGCACTCGGAGGCGCCGCCTGCCAAAATCTCTTTCCATCGTTAATCGCGCTCGGCGCAGTATTAGCACGGAGCTAGATCTGCTGCTAACGCATTGAATTTCAACAGCTTGTTAAACTTTTGGGCTTGAGATGGATTGTCAGTTTGCGTCACATTTCTCTTATGTGAGCGCATCAGCAGCGGGTGGCTCTTTAGGCGCACCGGAAAGCCACCCCTTGAATGCGCTCCTGCAAAGGAGGTTGGCATGGGCTTGCGGAGTGGAGCCGTTTCGGACGATTTCCGGAAACAGCTGCTGGGTTACGGAATGACGACGGCGCAGATTCTCTACCGGATGCCGGATCATCCCTCGCTGCTCCAGACTTACGTCTGGCAGGACTACGACATGTTTCCGAAATTTCCGGCGCTGAAGGATTTTCTGGCGTTCTGGCAGGAAAAGCTCGACGGACCGCTTCACTCGGTGACAGTGGCGCATTCCAAGCTGATCAAGCCGGCCGAGTTGCGCGCGGTGGACGGCGTATTCCGGCTGCATTGAAGGGCGGAGCTGTAGGGTGGGTTAGCGTCAGTGTAACCCCCATGCCTCAACGCTTGCGCAAAGAAGTGGTGGGTACGTTAGCGCTAACCTACCCTGCGATTTCGCATTCTGTGCTAGCCTCTCCCCATAACAACAGGGAAGGCCGCCCATGGCCAAGAAAGCAAAATCACGCAGCGCATCGCAAGCCGCGGTGAAGAAGCGTAGCGGGGCCAAACCCGCAGCACGATCCACGGCGCGCACGGCGGTGAAGGCAAAAGCCCCCACGACAACGGCAAAGTCATCCGCCAAGAAACCGGCGCGGCCCAAGCAGCGCATTGCGATCAGCCATCACCGCGAGGAAGACTTCAAAGCCGACGGTCTGCGTACCTACGCGAAATATCGCGACCTCGGCATCGCCGCCGCCAGCCACGGCCTCGCGCAGGCGCACGTGATCCGGCTGCAAGGCCCCTGCAATCCGGACGAAGTGTCGAAGCTGCACTTTCACGACGTCGAATTCCAGATGGTCTACGTGCTCAAGGGCTGGGTGAAGACCTATATGGACGGAGAGGGCGAGACGCTGATGAAAGAAGGTAGCGCCTGGACCCAGCCGCCGAAGATCAAGCACATGATCCTGGACTATTCGGACGACGTCGAGCTGCTGGAGGTGATCCTGCCGGCGGAGTTCAGGACCGTGGAGTTTAAGGCGTAGGCGAGGCGGAGATCAGCCGCCGTCGTTGCAATAGCGTTTCCACATCGCGCGATAGGCATCGTCCACCGCTTGCACGTATGAGATTGGGTTGCCGGCGGCGGCAGCCCTGATCTGTCCGGGCAGTTCGCCGCGCAACTTATCGAGCTCGCCGATCTGCAACCCACGGCTCGCTGCGATTTCGACATAGGCCTCATCGCTGTCCGCGACCCACTCCGGCAGGCCCAGCGCGGTGAGGATGGAGCCGGCAGCACGGCTCGGCAGGCTGTGACCGAGCTTCGCCACCACCGGCACGCCCATCTGCAAGGCTTCCCACGTGCTGACGCCGCCATTCTGCGGGAATGGGTCGAGGCCAATATCGACGCGATTGAACGTTGCCAGATGTTCGTCTCGCGACGTGGCTCCGAGCAGATCGACGCGTTCGGCCGGCAACCGGCAAGCGGCAAACCGCGCCAGCAGATTGTCGCGGACCAGCTGAGCGTCCAGTGCAGTATCCTTGATCAGCAGTCGCGAACCCGGCACCCGCTCGAGAATCCTAGACCAGACTTCCACCGCCTCGTTCGAAATCTTGCTGATGCGGTTGAAGACACCGAATGTGATGAAGCCGTTCGCGAGCGCCGGCGTCGGCGCCCGCGCAATCCCGGGTGGCAGCGGCGCCAGCGTCACAAAGCACGGCAGGTCAACGATGGTCTCCGCAAACAGATGCCGAACCGCGGCAGGAATCGCGACCGGGTCCGAGAATAGATAATCGATGGTTGGCAACCCGGTCCCGGTACCATGGCCCCAGCCATGCGCCTGAACAGGTGCCGGTTTGCGCGCAAACACACCGAGGCGGTTTCCGCTGGTGTGGCCGGACAGATCGATCAGGATATCGACGCCGTCGGCGCGGATCTGAGCGGCGAGGCGATCGTCGGACCATTGCGAGGCGTCGCGCCAGCGATCGGCGATCCCCTGAAACTCGCGGGTCGTCGCGTCCGTTTTCGGTGAACAAGCGTAGCACACGATCTCGAACTGTGCCCGATCATGGTGCTGCAGGACCGGCTTGAAAATGAACGCCGCTGAATGTGTGTGAAAATCCGACGAGACATAACCCAGCACCAGACGGCGATCCGGATCGCGGCTGTTCTCATGCGGTCCCGCCGCTGCCGAGGCGATCTTCGCGCCGATCTGCTCCCACCATACATGTCGCGCTTGCTGATGCTGCGCAACGCTGGCGTCGGCCATGAAATCGAGGGTGAATATCTTGCTGGAGATCGTGCTCTGATCAGGCTCGATGTCGAGAGCTCTGTCGAAACTGGCGAGGGCTTCGTCGACCCGGCCAAGTGCCGCGAGACATTGGCCGAGCAGGCTGTGGGCCTGAGAGAAGCCGGGATCGGCCGCGAGAGCCTTCTCGCAATCGGACAATGCTTCGGCAACTTGCCGGGTCAGGAGCAAGATACTGGCCCGCCAGAGCCATCCATTCGCGTCGTCGGGTGCGAGGGCGATTGCGCGATTGCAATCCGCCATGGCTTCGTCAAATCGCTGAAGCTCCCGCAATGCAACGGCGCGGGTCGACAGCGCCGAGGCGTAGTCAGGCTTGATCGATAGCGCGCGGTTTAAGCTTGCGATCGCTTCGTCATAGGCGCGCACACGGCAGAGCGCCCAACCCCGGCCGTTATGGGCTTCGGAAAGTCTTCCGTCGATTGCGAGCGCCTTGTCGTAGCTCTCGAGCGCTTCCTGGTAAAGTTCAAGGGCCGCGCTTGCGTTGCCGAGATTGGACAGGGCCAAGGCGTAGTTGGGTCGAAGGGCGAGGGCCTTCCGATAGCTCTCGCGGGCCTCATTGTGACGTTTCAGCCCGTTGAGCGCGACGCCCAGGCTCATATGGGCTTCGGCAGATCGCGGATCCAAGGCCACCGCTCGGCTCAGCAAAATTTGCGCCTGCCGATAGTTTTTGGATTCAGACTCCAAAGCGCCCAGCAAATGCAGCGCGATGAATTGGTCGGGCGCAAGCTCCAGGAGTTCGCGATAGGCCGTCTTGGCCTCGGGGAGAAGTCCCGCCTTGTGGAGCTGGAGGGCGCGCGCGAGCAGCGGCCCTAGCTCGGCTTTTTGCCGTTTCTGAAGCCGGGCATTTTGAAATGCCCGCTGGCCTTCGCTGTTGCTCATGAATCAATTCCAGCCGAATCTCCTGAAGAGATTGACATGGAAGGATTGTCGCGATTGCGCTGCGCCCCATCGGAGCTACGAGGGCGCCAGCCTCACACAAGCTTCACGTCAACACCCCCACCACTGCTCCCATCAGACACGTCGTCAGCGTTCCCGACACGATGGACTTCAGCCCGAGCGCGTTGATTTCCTCGCGCCGTTCCGGCGCCATCACGCCGAGACCGCCGATCATGATGCCGAGGCTGGCGAAATTGGCGAAGCCGCACATCGCATAGAGCATGATCAGGCGCGAGCGCGGATCGAGCGTGCCGGGCGGCAGCTTCGAGAAGTCGACATAGGCGATCAGCTCGTTCAGCACGGTTTTCGTGCCCATCAGGCTGCCGGCGGTGATCGCCTGATCCCACGGCAATCCCATGAGCCAGCACACCGGCGCCATCACGAGGCCGAGCAGGCGCTGCAACGAGATCGCAGCGCCGCCGACATCAGGCAGCAGGCCGAGGATCGCATTGACGAGATAGACCAGCGCCACCAGCACCAGCAGCATGGCGACGATGTTGATCAGCAGCTCGATCCCCGCGCCCGTCCCTTTCACGATCGCGTCCATCGTGCTGGAGACCTCCATCTCGGGAGCCTCCAGCGCGCCGCCGGTGCGCTTGTCGGATGTCTCCGGCACCATGATGAGGCTGACCAGGATCGCGGCCGGGGCACCCAGCACCGAGGCGATGACGAAATGGGCGGCTGCGTCGGGAATGAGGGGAGCAAGGAGCGTCGCATACAGCACCAGCACCGTGCCGGCGATGCCGGCCATGCCGCCGGTCATCACCAGGAACAACTCGCTGCGGGTCATTTGCGCGAGATAAGGCCGCACGAACAGCGGCGCCTCGACCATGCCGAGAAAGATGTTGGCGGCGGTCGAGAGTCCGACCGCGCCGCCGACGCCGAGCGTCCGCTCCAGCAGCCAGGCCATGCCGCGCACGACCGGGGGCAGCACGCGCCAATAGAACAAGAGCGTCGTCAGCACGCTCATGACCAGCACGATCGGCAGCGCCTGGAACGCCAGGACGAAATCGGCACCCGGTGCTTTCAGGTCGAAGGGCAGGGGACCGCCGCCGACATAGCCGAACACGAAGGAGGAGCCGGCGCGCGAGGCCGCCGAGATCGCGCCCACCGCGTCGTTGATGGCACCGAACGCGCGCGCGACGACGGGCACCTTCAGGAGAACGATCGCGGTGACGAAGGTGGCGACGAGGCCGATCGCCGCCTGGCGCAGCGAGGCCGCGCGGCGATTCTCGCTCAGGACCAAGGCGATCAACAGCAATGCGAAAACGCCGAGTGCCGATTGCAGCCGCAGCATGATGTCCCCAAACCCCGATGATTATGGCCACCCCTGCGTTGCAAACGCAATGCCGGGAGATTGTCGAAGCGTCTCGCTGTTGACAAGCAGGTCCGCGTCAGCCACGCGGAGCACGTCGACATCAGGAGCCGGATAGCCCGAGCGTGACCGAAGAGGCGATGCCAGACCAGCCCATATCGGGAAACCCGCCGGTCAGTGCCCGCGCGCTCCTCTCCCATCGCGCCTTTCTGTTCTTTCTGCTCTCGCGCAGCCTGTCGCGTTTCTCCAGCCAGATTGCGGCGGTCGCGATCGGCTGGCAGATCTACGATCTCACCGGCTCGGCCTTCGATCTCGGCATGGTCGGCCTCGTGCAATTCCTGCCCACGGCGCTGCTGGTGTTCATCGCCGGCCATGCCGCCGACCGCTACGAGCGCAAGCGCGTGGTCCAGCTCTGCCAACTCGTGGAAGCAGCGACCGCGCTCTATCTCGGCGTCATCACCTATCTCGGCTTGGTCAGCGAAGTTCAGATTTTCGTGGCCACCTTCGTGCTCGGCATTGCCGGCGCGTTCGAGAGCCCGACCACCGCGGCGCTGCTGCCGGCGATCGCGCCGCAGGGCTCGCTCCAGCGCGCCACCGCCGTCTCCAGCGGTGCGGCGCAGGTCGCGACCATTACCGGTCCGGCGCTAGGCGGTTTTGCCTACGCGGTTGCGCCGCATCTCGCCTACGCGGTGATGGTGCTGTTCTGGATCTTCGGGATGATCCTGACCGGCTTCATCCGCCCGCGCCCCCAGGCGATCGCCAAGGATATGGCGGGAGCCGACAATATCTTCGCCGGCGTCCGCTTCATCCGCGGCAATCCGGCGATCCTCGGCACCATCTCGCTCGATCTGTTCGCGGTGCTGTTCGGCGGCGTCACCGCGCTTCTGCCGATCTATGCCCGCGACATCCTCCAGACAGGTCCGATGGGACTCGGGATCCTGCGCGCCGCGCCCGCGGTCGGCGCGCTGCTGATGACCATGGTGCTGGCCCGTCACGCCATTTCGCGGCATGTGGGCCTGCGCATGTTTCAGGCAGTGATCGTGTTCGGCGTCGCAACGATCGTGTTCGCGCTGTCGTCCTGGATGTGGCTCTCGGTGCTCGCGCTCGCCGTTCTCGGCGCGGCCGATACGATCAGCGTCGTGATCCGCTTCTCGCTGGTGCAGCTCGCGACGCCCGACGAGATGCGTGGCCGGGTCGGTGCGGTGAACTTCCTCTTCATCAACGCCTCCAACCAACTCGGCCAGTTCGAGAGCGGGGTGGCTGCCGCACTGTTCGGCGCAATGCCGGCAGCCGTGCTGGGCGGCGTCTGCACGGTTGCGGTGGCGCTGTTGTGGATGAAGCTGTTTCCGAGTCTGCGCCGGGTGGAGAGTTTGGAGTAGGAGCTCGCTCTCTCCCCGTCATTGCGAGGAGCCCGCGACAAATTGTGAAGTAATTTTGCGCTGGCGCGACGAAGCAATCCAGAATCTTGCCGCGGTGGTAGTCTGGATTGCTTCGCTGCGCTCGCAATGACGATTGTTGAAGCAGTGCGGAGATTTAGCCGACTTCACGTCCGCTTGCGGAGCGAGGCTGCAACCCCATGCCGCCTACTGTGCATGGGGTTGTTTTCGCGTTTTCTGATTCAGCCCCGTCCCACGAACGGCATCTTGGTTGCCATGACGGTCATGGTCAGCACGTTGGCATCGAGCGGCAGGCCGGCCATGTAGGCAACGGCATCGCCGACCGCCTTCGCGTCCATGCGCGGCTCCTGCTTCGACGTGCCGTCGGGCTGCAGCACGCCGGGACCGTTGACCATGCGGTCGGTCATGGGCGTTGCGGCATTGCCGATGTCGACCTGGCCGACCGCGATGTCGTACATGCGCCCGTCGAGGTTGGACGCCTTGGTGAGGCCGGTGATGGCGTGCTTGGTCGAGGTATAGGCCGACGAGAACGGCCGCGGCGCATGCGCCGAGATCGAGCCGTTGTTGATGATGCGGCCGCCGCGCGGGGTCTGGTCCTTCATGATGCGGAAGGCGTGCTGGGTGCACAGGAACGGTCCGGTGAGGTTGGTGTTCACCACCGCCTGCCACTGCTCGAGGCTGAGATCCTCGAAATTCACCGGAGGGGCGCCCATGCCGGCATTGTTGAAGAGCACGTCGAGCCGGCCATAGGTGGCCTTCACCTTGTCGAACAGTGCCGCAATCGAGTCCGGCTTGGTCATGTCGGCGGTGACGCAGAGGCTTTTTCCCGCGGGGCCGAGCTTGGCCGTCTCCTCGAGCATCTCGGGCCGGCGCCCGACCAGCACCACGGTGAAGCCTGTGTTCATCAGCGCCAGTGACGCCGCGCGCCCGACTCCAGTGCCGGCGCCCGTCACCACTGCGATCTTTTTCGCTTCACTCATCGTTTCCTGCCTTTTCTCTTGATCTGTCAGGTTTTGGATTCTTTTTCGTTCTTGTAGGGCGGCCGCGGAATGTTCTGATGCGCGGCGCGCAAGGCCGCCGACCAGCGCGAGCGCAAATCGTGGAAATAGGGCTCGCCCGCCTCGATGCGGTGGTTGAGGTCGGCCTCGCAGGCGTCGGCGCGCACCACCAGAACGTCGATCGGCAGGCCGACGCCGAGATTCGAGCGCATGGTCGAATCCATCGAGATCAGCCCGGTCTTCAGCGCCTCGTAGAGTTCGACGTCGTAATGCATGGCGCGGTCGAGCACCGGCTTGCCGTATTTGTGCTCGCCGATCTGCAGATAGGGTGTGTCGGTGGTGCATTCGATGAAATTGCCGGCGGTGTAGACCATGAACAGGCGCATGCGCGCGCCGTTGATCTGGCCCCCGAACAGGAAGGACACGTCGAACGATACGTCCTCAGACCTCAGTGCGGGGCCCTCGGTCGCGTGCACGGCCCGGATCGCCCGGCCAATGCGCTGGGCGGCCTGGAACATGGTCGGCGCGTTCATCAGCGTCTCGATCTCACCGGTGTCGGGGTCTTCGAGGCCCTCGGTCAGCGTCGAGAGCACCGACTGGCTGATGGCGAGGTTGCCGGCGCTGGCAATCGCCATAATGCGGTCGCCGGGCTTGGAGAAGATGTGGAGCTTGCGGAAGGTCGAGACGTTGTCGAGGCCGGCATTGGTGCGGGTGTCGGCGATCATCACCAGACCGTCCCGAACCAGAATTCCGCAACAATAGGTCATTTCCTGTCCCCGAACGCGTTTGCGCGGATTACTAGCCAATTTCAAGGGCCGCTCCAACCCCCGATTGCCGCGGGGCGGCAGGGTGGAAACCGACCGTGGGTGAGGGGCGCGCGGGGCGCGGCTCAGCTCTGCCGCTGGGACTGCGATTGCGACTGGCCGCCACGGCCGGCCTGCTCGACCTTGACCGCCACCGACAGCGTCTCCGCGCCGCCGCCATAGCGGGTGCCGCGTACGGGGGCGGCGCCGAGATAATCGAGCCCGATCGCGACGCGGACATGGGCGTCGGTGGCGCAGATGCGGTTGGCGGGATCGAAGCCGACCCAGCCGAGACCGTCGACATAGGCCTCCGCCCAGGCATGGCCCGCGTCCTGATGCACCGTACCGTCGGAGCGCAGGAAATGGCCGGAGACGAAGCGCGCCGGCACGCCGCCGCTGCGGGCGCAGGCGATGAAGATGTGCGCGTAGTCCTGGCAGACGCCGCGCTTGAGCGTGAACGCTTCCGCCGCCGACGTGCCGCTGTTGGTGGGGTCCTCGTCGAAGGTCATGTGATCGCTGATTTGCGTCATCAGCGTGTGCAGGAAGCCCAGCGTGTCGCTCTCGGCCTCGCTACGCAGCTGGCGCGCGACCGCATTCATCGCCGGATTGACCGTGGTAAGGTCGGTGGCGCGCAAGAACATGCCGGCGGGAAAGCGCTCGTCGGCGCCGCGGAGAACGCCACCGGTGTCATGGGTCTCGATCAGGCCCTCGGCGGTGATCTTGATATCGCCGACCGGTCCGCAGGACAGCACATGGGTGACGTTGCCGAACGCATCCTCGTGGGTGTCGAGCTTGGTGTCGGTCGACACGTCGATCTGCCACTCCGCCACATATTGCCCGTCATGGCTGCCGGGCGTCATGCGCAGGATCTGGATCACGCTCGTGGCCTGCGGCTCGTAGCGATAGGTCGTGGTGTGCAGGATTCGCAGGCGCATGGTGGACCGTTGTTGTAGCGTCATCGATCCGGGCTAGCCCTGCGGGCGTCCCCGGAATGGCAGCAGTATCAGATCAAATACTGCTTCGTGATGATTTCGCCCAGCCTGGAATTGTCCAAGATGAATTCCTGAATGAATTCATGCACGCCATGCTGGAAAATGTCGTTCATATTGCTGTGTTCCAGCCGGTTGCGAATGCCGCGGGCATGGCGCTGGGCCGGACCCTGGCGGCCATAGGCGACGCCGATCTGATCGAGATTGCGCACCAGATTGCCGTAGCAGCTTGCGAGCGAACGCGGCAGCGAATCGTTGAGGATGAGCAAATCCGCGATCAGCCAGGGCTTCAGTGTCTCGCGATAGACCCAGTGATAGGCCGTCAGCGCCGAAACCGAACGCAGGATCGAGGTCCATTGGTAGAAATCCAGCGGGCCGCCGACATGCTCCTCCTCGGGCAGCAGCACATGGTATTTCACGTCGAGAATACGAGCGGTGTTGTCGGCGCGTTCGAGATGCAGGCCCATCCGCGAGAACCAGTAGGCGTCGTTGCGCAGCATGGTCCGGTAGGCCGAGCCGTCGAAGCGCAGCGAGGTCTCCTGCACGAAGCGCAGGAACTTTGCGAGATCCTCGCGCGTGGAGGTCCCTCTGCTCCAGACCTCCTGCAACTCGATCCAGGCCGAGTTGATGGTATCCCACATCTCGCTCGTCAGCGCTGTGCGCACCGAGCGCGAATTCAGCCGCGCGGCCTCGATGCAATTCCTGATCGAGGACGGATTATCCGCCGAGAACGAGAGATAATCGACGACGTTGCGCTCGTTGGCTTCTTCGTACTGCTGATAGAAGCTTGCGGCGACGCCGGCGGTCAAAAGCGCCGAGTCCCATTCGTTGGTCTTGCCGATATAGGCGGCGGGAAGCGCGGTGACGCGCAGCGTCGCATCGATGGTGCGCGCGAGATATTCGGCCCGTTCGACGTAGCGGGCGAGCCAATAGAGGTTTTCGGCGGTACGCGACAGCATCTCTCTACTCGTCCAGGATCCAGGTATCTTTGGTGCCGCCGCCCTGGCTCGAATTCACCACCAGGGAGCCTTCCTTCAGGGCAACGCGTGTCAACCCGCCGGGGACGATCGTGGTGCTCTTGCTGCCGGTGAGCACGAACGGCCGCAGGTCGACGTGGCGGGGCGCAAGGCCGGATGCCGTGCAGGTCGGGCAGGTCGAGAGCGCCAGCGTCGGCTGCGCAATGAAGCCCTCGGGCTCGCGTTTGAGCTTCTCGCGGAAGGCTTCAATCGTCGCCTTGGTCGCGGCAGGGCCGATCAGCATGCCGTAGCCGCCGGAGCCGTGCACCTCCTTCACGACGAGCTCGCTCAGATGGTCCAGCACATAGGCGAGATCCTTCGGCTCGCGGCAGCGCCAGGTCTGCACGTTCTTCAGGATCGGCTCCTCGCCGAGGTAGAATTTTACGATGTCCGGCATGTAGGAGTAGATCGCCTTGTCGTCGGCGATGCCGGTGCCGACCGCGTTGGCGAGCGTGATGTTGCCGGCCGCATAGGCCGACATCAGCCCGGGCACGCCGAGGGCGGAGTCGGGGCGGAAGGTGAGGGGATCGAGGTAGTCGTCGTCGACGCGGCGGTAGATCACGTCGACCCGTTTCACGCCCTCGGTCGTCCGCATGAACACTTCGTTGTTCTTGACGATGAGGTCACGGCCCTCGACCAGCTCGATACCGAGCTTGTCGGCGAGGAAGGAGTGCTCGTAATAGGCCGAGTTGTAGACGCCCGGCGTGAGCAACGCGACGGTCGGCTCGCCGGAGGCGCTTTGCGGCGCCACCGAGCGCAAGGCGGATAGCAGCTCGTCCGGATAGCGTTCGACCGGCGCCACCCTGTGGCGGGCGAACAGGTCCGGAAACAGCCGCATCATGATCTCGCGGTTTTCCAGCATGTAGGACACGCCCGAGGGCGTGCGTGCATTGTCCTCCAGCACGATGAAGTCCTCGGCATCGACCCGGACGATGTCGATGCCGGCGATGTGCACGTAGACGTCGTGCGGCACCTGCTGGCCGTTCATCTCGGGACGGAAGACCGGGTTCTGAAAGATGAGGTCGTCGGGCACGATCTCGGCACGGAGGATATCGCGCCCGTGATAGATGTCGCGCAGGAACATGTTGAGCGCGCGCACGCGCTGCTTCAGGCCCTTCTCCAGCAGTGACCATTCCTTGCCGGACATGATCCGCGGGATCACATCGAAGGGGATCAGGCGCTCCGTGGACTCGGAGTCGCCATAGACCGCGAAGGTAATGCCGATGCGGCGGAAGAGGAGCTCGGCCTCCTGGCGGCGATATTCGAGCGCCTCGGGAGGCGTCTCCTTGAGCCAGCGCGCCAGCTCCTGATAGGCGGGGCGAAGGTCCCCACCGGGAATGTTCATTTCATCAAACGCGACTGCCATAGATCCCGACTTGTCTCCGCAAGGCGTTGCGCCATTCGACAGGTCGCGAGGCCCTGGTGAAGACCGCAACGTCCTGGCCATGCGGCAAGAGTGCATGACTTTCATGCGGTAGCAAGGGCCGGGCCAGCGCGATAAGCATGGGGAGAGGACATTTGCCGGGGATGGCCGGCGGCTTGCCTGAAAAAATGGCTGAGGACTGCTTATTTCGGCAGCAAAACCGCGTGACTTCAACGCGTTACCTCGGCAAAGTCGGGCCGATAGGTGAGGGACTTGAGGTATGAGCGAGATCGTCACGGCGGGTATTCTGGTCATTGGGGACGAAATCCTGTCCGGCCGGACCAAGGACAAGAACATCGGCTTCATCGCCGAATACCTGACCAATATCGGCATCGACCTGAAGGAGGTCCGGGTCGTCTCCGACGACGAGTCCGACATCATTGCGGCGTTGGATGCACTGCGGCATCGCTACACCTATGTCTTCACCACAGGTGGCATCGGGCCGACCCATGACGACATCACCGCTGATAGCGTCGCCAAGGCGTTCGGCGTCGGCATCGACCATCACCCGGAGGTGGTCGCCCGTTTCCGCGAGCGCTGGAGCGAGCAGGACCTCAACGAGGCCCGCCTGCGCATGGCCCGCATTCCTGATGGTGCCGAGCTGATCCAGAGCGCGACCATCCTCGCTCCCGGCTTCAAGATCGGCAATGTCATCGTGATGGCGGGCGTGCCCTCGATCATGCAGGCGATGATGGACATCGTCTCGCCCAAGCTGAAATCGGGCGTGCGCATGCTCTCTGAATCGGTCCGCGCCAATGCGCGGGAAGGCGACATCGGCAGCCCGCTGCGGGCGATTGCCGCCCAACATCCCGACACCATCATCGGCAGCTATCCCTTCATGGATGAAGAGCAGAAGCCGAACACCAATCTGGTGGTGCGCTCGCGCGATGCGGACAAGCTCGCAGCCGCAATGGCGGCGGTGAAGGAAATGCTGGCGGGATTGAACATCACCCGCTAGCAACCTAGCTGCCGGCAGACGAAGCAGGAGACGACGATGGCTGGTGAAGCACCGGAACTAAGTGCGGAAGAACGGGCGGGCCGCCCCTTTCCGGTGTCGTGGGACCAGTTCCACCGGGATTGCCGGGCACTGACCTGGCGGCTCAATGAAGTTGGTCCGTTTCATGCGGTGATCGCGATCACCCGCGGCGGGCTTGTGCCGGCGGCGATCGTGGCGCGCGAGCTTGGCGTGCGCGTGATCGATACGGTCTGCATCGCCAGCTATGACCACGACAAGCAGGGCGATCTCAAAGTGCTGAAGGGCATCTCCGAAGACGTGATGACGCTTGGCGGCGGCACCGGCAAGGGGCTCCTGATCGTCGACGATCTCGTCGACACCGGCAAGACCGGCAAGCTGGTGCGCGCGATGCTCCCCGACGCGCATTTCGCAACCGTCTACGCCAAGCCGAAGGGACGTCCGCTGGTCGATACCTTCATCACCGAAGTCTCGCAGGACACCTGGATCTTCTTCCCCTGGGACACCGCGCTGTCCTATCACCCGCCGCTTCGCGACGGGGCGGCGTGATTATCGCCGTCATTGCGAGCGCAGCGAAGCAATCCAGAAATGTGTCCGCGGAAACAGTCTGGATTGCTTCGTCGCTTCGCTTCGCTCGCAATGACCGGTGGAGGCGACCATGCCCCTGCAAAACCGCGTCACGCCGACCGGCGAGATCATCGCGACACCGCACCGCGGCATGTTCACCGGCAACCGCGGCATCATTCATGATCCCGCGACGAAGACGCTGCTGAAAAAGCGCTGGTCGTCGCCGGCCTGGATCACCTGCCTGTGCGAATTCCGCGGCTGGCGTCGGCCGGTGATGGCGCGGCGGAGCTGGACCGAGCTGTTCTTCCTCGACGAGGCCACGGCTTTTGCCGCCGGCCATCGGCCCTGCTTCTTCTGCCGCCGCGACGATGCGAAGCGATTTCGCGTTGCATGGGAGATGGGCAACGACGCCCGCGGCATCAGCGCCAAGGCGATGGATGCCGTACTGCATCGGGAGCGGCTCGATCGTGGCAAGAAACGGCTGCATGTGCTGTCGATGCCGCTCGCGGAATTGCCTGACGGCGCGATGGTGCAACAGGGCGATGACTGCTTCCTCCTCGCGCAGGGCAAGGCGCTGCTGTGGTCACCCGCGGGCTACGTCCTGCATCCGAGCGCCCTCGATCACCCGTTGCTGTTGACGCCGCCTTCCACGCTGCGCGCGATCATCGCTGGATATCAACCTGTGCTGCATCGGACCGCGCGCCGCTAGCGCAGTGGCTTGCCGTGCTCATCCACTGTGGTCCGCGCATCGCGCAGTGCCCATTCGCGGATCACTTGGCGGCAGCGCGCCAGCTCGGCTTCGCTCGCGGCATTCGCATCCTTCGACGCACGCTCCACGATTGCCTTGCAATTGAGAAGCACGGAACGATCCTCTGCGCGCGCCGACAGCGCGAACGCGGCAAGCGTTGCAATGGTGAACGCCAGACGGATCACATCCCTAACCCAGCTTCTCGCGTGCCAGCGCGGCACCCGCGCCGAGCGCCATCAGCTTGGCTTCGGCGATCTCGCGCCGCATCGGCGCCATGCCGCAATTGGTGGTGGCGATGATGTTGCTCTTGGGCACGAATTTCGACACCGCGTCGATCACCTGCACGACATCCTCGGCCGTCTCCACCGTGTCGCTGGCGACGTCGATCACGCCGGCCTGCACGATCTTGGTCTTGAGCAGCGCAAGCAGGTCGAGCGGCACCTTCGAGTTGCGGCACTCGATCGCGACCTGCTGGATTGGGCTGGCGTCGATCGCGGGAAATATCTGCTCGTACTGCCGCCATTGCGCGCCGAGCGTTTCCTTCCAGTCGGTGTTGGCCTTGATGCCGTAGCCGTAGCAAATATGCACGGCGGTGGCGCAGGTCAGGCCCTGCGCGGCGCGCTCCAGCGCCTTGATGCCCCAATCGTTGACCTCGTCCATATAGACGTTGAACGCGGGCTCGTCGAACTGCACGAGATCGACGCCGTCGGCCTGGAGCGCCTTGGCTTCCTCGTTCAGCAATTCGGCGAACGCAAAGGCCATCTTGACGCGGTCGCCATAGTAGCGATCGGCAATGGTGTCGATGATGGTCATCGGGCCGGGCAGGGTGAATTTCAGCTTCTTCATCGTGTGCGCGCGGGCGACACGCGCCTCGTCGGCGTGGACGCGGCTCTTCAGCCGGAGCGGGGCGACGACCTGCGGCACCATCGCCTTGTAGCGATCCTTGCGGATACCCATCTCGACCTTGTGGGCGAAATCGATGCCCTCGATCTTCTCCAGGAACCCGTGGACGAAATGTTGCCGGGCCTGCTCGCCCTCAGTGACGATGTCGATCCCGGCGTCCTCCTGGACTTTAACGGCAAGCATCGTCGCATCGCGTTTGGCGCGGACGAGCTCGTCGCCTTGCGACTTCCAGGGCGCCCAGAGCATGTTGGGTTCGGCGAGCCATTCCGGCTTCGGCAAGGAGCCGGCGATCGTGGTTGGAAACAGCATGGCGGCCCTCTCGGCGGGTTATGATTGCGCCCCTTCCTGCCATGTCTTAACGTCGAGGTACAGAACAACAAAAGTCGCCTTGAAACCGGCGGCGCCGGACCGGAAACGCCATGATCGAATTCTTCTTCGACTGTTCCAGCCCCTGGACCTATCTCGCCTTCCACAACATCCAGCCGCTGGCCAGGGAGGTTGGCGCGGAGATCATCTGGCGGCCGATCCTGGTGGGCGGCATCTTCAATACGGTCAACCCAAGTGTCTACGCGCAGCGTGAGACGCCGGTGCCGCTGAAGGCGCGCTACATGAAAAAGGACCTTGCCGACTGGTCGCGCTCGGCCGGTCTCGCGATCAAGATGCCGCCGACGGTATTTCCGGTGAACAGCGTGAAAGCGATGCGCGGCTGCATCTGGCTCGGGCAGGAATCGGTGCCTTTCGCCACGGCGGTGTTCGAGACCTATTGGGGCGAGGACAAGGACATCTCGCAGGATTCAGTGCTCGCGGAGATCTGCAGGAAGGTCGGCGTCGATGAGCAGAAATTCTTCGCGGGCATTTCGGGGCAGGGGATCAAGGATCAGCTCAAGGCCAACACCGAAGAAGTCGTCGCCCGCGGCGGCTTTGGCTCGCCGACGATCTTTCTCGGCAAGACCGACATGTATTTCGGCAATGACCGCCTGCCGTTGATCCGCGAGGCGCTGCTGCGCGGCAAGGCGAGCGCGGCCTGATGGTGCGGGCTGTCGTTTGCCGCGCGCTCGGCGCGCCCGAAAAATTGCAGCTCGAAGAGTTTCCGTCGCGCGAGCTGAAGCCGGGCGAAGTGCGCGTCGCGATCCGTGCCGCCGGCCTGAATTTTCCCGACGTGCTGATGGCGGCCGGCGAATACCAGCTCAAGCCGGAGCTGCCGTTCACGCCGGGCATGGAGGCGGCCGGCGACGTGACCGAGGTCGGCGCAGAGGCGAGTGGCGTCTTCCTCGGCGACAAGGTCATCGTCAAGATGCGACACGGTGCCTTCACGGATGAAGCCGTGGTGACACCGTCGCAGCTCACCCCGATGCCATCGACGTTCGACTATGCGGAAGCCGCGACCTATCTCGCCGGGCACGGCACCGCCTATCACGCGCTGATCGACCGCGGCCGGGTTGCGCCGGGCGAGGTGCTGCTGGTGCATGGCGCCGGCGGTGGCGTGGGCCTTGCTGCCGTGGAGATCGGCAAGATGCTGGGTGCCACCGTGATCGCGACGGCGTCCAGCGACGAAAAGCTCGCGGTCGCCAAGGCGCGTGGCGCCGATCATCTCGTGCGCTACGATCGCGAGCCGTTTCGTGATGCTGTCAAACGTATTACCGACGGGCGCGGTGCCGACGTCGTGTTCGATCCCGTCGGCGGAGAAGTGTTCGAAAACTCGATGCGTTGCATCGCCTGGGGCGCACGGCTGCTGGTGATCGGCTTCACCGGCGGCATCGGCTCGGCGAAAACCAATCTCTTGCTGATCAAAGGCGCCAGCGTGCTCGGCGTGCGTGCCGGCGAGGCCGTGCGGAAAAATCCAGCGCTTGGCGAAGTGCGCCTGAGGGCGCTGCTCACATGGGCGGAAGAGGGCAAGCTGCGGCCCCACGTCTCGCACCGCCTGCCGCTGGAGGAGGTTGCGAAGGCGATGCGGTTGCTGATCGACCGCAAGGCGATCGGGCGTGTGGCGTTGTTGATGGACTAAGTGCCTACAAGGTCACTTGTACTCCCGCTCAGTCCACCACGGGAAATAATCCGGCATATCGCTCGATACCTTGTTCTTGAACTGCGCAGGGCGCTTTTCCAGGAACGACACCACGCCTTCCTTCACGTCGTCGGAGCGGCCGCGGGCGTAGATGCCACGGCTGTCGACCTTGTGGGCTTCCATCGGGTCGTCAGCGCCCATCATGCGCCACATCATCTGCCGGATCAGCGCCACCGATACCGGCGCGGTCTTGGCCGCGAATTCCTTGGCGAGCGCCCGGGCGGTCGGCAGCAGATCATCGGGGGCCACGACCTTGCTGACGAGACGTCCTGCGAGGGCTTCCTGCGCCGGGAAGACGCGGCCCGAATAGCACCATTCCAGCGCCTGCGAGATGCCGACGATGCGCGGCAGGAACCAGCTCGAGGCCGCCTCCGGCACGATGCCGCGCTGGGAGAACACGAAGCCGAAGCGCGCCGCATCGGAGGCGATGCGGATGTCCATCGCGAGCTGCATGGTAACACCGATGCCGACCGCGGGACCGTTCACCGCGGCAATCACCGGTTTCAGGCATTTGAAGATGCGCAGTGTCACCTGGCCACCGCCGTCGCGCACCTGGGAATCACTGTAGTCGACCTTGCCGTCGGCGAAGCGCTTCACCGGTCCGCGACGCGCGTCGCGATCAAAGGTGTCCGCGCCCGACGAAAGATCTGCGCCCGCGCAAAACCCGCGACCGGCGCCTGTGACGATGATGGCGCGGACGTCGTCGTCCTTGTCGGCGGCGTCGAACGCGTCGATCAGCTCTCCTTGCATCTGCGCGTTGAAGGCGTTGAGCTTGTCGGGGCGGTTCAGCGTGATGGTGAGGATCTGCTCGGCGACCTCGTATTTGATCGTCTCATACGCCATGGTGGTTTCCTTCCCTGTCCTGAATTCTGTCTCGAAGAGACGTCATGCATAGCCGCCAGCGTCCGTCTTGCGCGGACTGGGCATGTGGCGGCCAGTAAGAGAACGCGGATGGCCAGTCTAAACAACAAGCCCGGCCATGACGGAGTGTATCTAATTCGCCGGCGGGCTCGGCCAGGGCTTCTGCGGCCCGCGCAGGCTCTCGAACGCCTTGGCCATGCCAAGCACGCCGATATCGTCGAAGCGGCGGCCGACGATCTGCACGCCGATGGGAAAACCCTTGGCGTCGAAGCCGCCGTTGATGGAGATCGCCGGATTCTCCGACATATTCCATGGCACGGTATAGGCAATGTGTTCGAACGGCTTCATGGGATCGTTGGTCGGCGAGGCCCACTCCGCCGGATAATTCACGTTCGGCGCGGTCGGCGAGATCACATAGTCGAGCTCGCAGAACAGCTTTGATGCCGCAGCGCGGATTGCCATGGTCTGGTTGAAGCCCCTGATGACGTCGACGCCGGACAGCTTTGCGCCGGACTCGCCCCATTTGAAGATGTAGGGCAGCACCTTTGCCTGTTCGGCCGGCGTCAGCTTCGACAGATCATCCCACATCCGTGCGCGCCAGAAGTTGTCGAGGCCGTCGAGCATCTCGCGCGTGAGGATGCCGTCGACCTCGGTGACGACGGCGCCTGCGGATTCGAACGCTTTCGCCGCCTTCACAGCGACCTCGCGCACCGGTTTCTCCAGCGCCAGGCCAACGCCGGGATCGAGCATCAATCCGATGCGCAGTTTGCGCGGGGATTTCTCCGGCCCCTTCCAGTTGAGGGGCTCCGCTGGCAGGCTCATGCCGTCGCGCCGGTCGGGTTTTGCGATCACGCTCATCATCAGCGCGCAATCGTCAACTGTGCGGGTCATGGGACCGGCGACGCGGCCGACATAGGTGGGATCGATCGGCACGCGGCCAAAGCTCGGCTTCAATCCGACGAGGCCGCACCAGCCCGCGGGCAGGCGGACAGAGCCGCCAATATCGGTGCCGAGATGCAGCGGACCATAGCCAGCCGCCGCAGCGGCGCCCGCGCCGGCGCTGGAGCCGCCGGGGTTCTTGGAGAGGTCCCAGGGATTGCGCGCGAGCGCGTGGAAGGAGGACAGCCCCGAGGACAGCATGCCGTAATCGGGCATGGTGGTCTTGGCAAAGATGATCGCGCCGGCTTCGCGCAGGCGCGCGGCGGGCGGTGCGTCCTTCTCGGCCGGCACGAGCTTGACGCTGGCCGCGCCCAGCGGCACCGGCACGCCTTTGGTCGCGATGTTGTCCTTCACCGTCACCGGCACGCCGTCGAGCGCTCCGGACGGCTCGCCCCCGGACCAGCGCGCGGTCGAGGCCTTCGCGGTCTCGCGCGCGCCGTCGGGATCGAATGCATAAAGCGCCTTGAGGTGTGGCTCCCACGCGGCGACGTGCGCGAGCACGTCTTCCAGCACCTCGCTCGGCGAGAACTGCTTGGCGCGATAGCCCGCGATCAGATCGACCGCAGAGAGATCGTGCAGCGAGGTGACTTCCTCTTCGACACCCTTTTTATGCATGGGCACCCACCGGCATCCGGGTCTCGATGATCCGGGCGAACATGCTGGCACCGATCGGCAGGATCTTGTCGTCGAGCACGAAGCCGGGATTGTGCACGGGCACCGAGCCGTCGTGGCCGACCCAGAAATAGGCGCCGGGAATGGTTTGAAGCATGTCGGCAAAATCCTCGCTGCCCATCTTCGGCTGGGCGCGGGTGATCACGTTGGCGGGGTCGACGATGGTGCGCGCGACCTCCTCGACCACCTTGGACTGCTCGACCTGGTTGACCAGCACATCGAAGGTGTCGCGGATGTCGACGTCGATCACGCACTGATAGGCGCTCGCAATGCCGGCGCAGATCGTGCGAATGCGTTCGCTGATCAGGATGCGGACTTCTTTCGAGAAAGTGCGGATGGTGCCGCAAAGATGCGCTTCGCCGGGGATGACGTTGTACGCCGAACCGGCGTGAATCTGCGTGATCGAGACGACGGCGGCCTGCAGCGGCTCGACGTTGCGGCTGACGATGGTCTGGATCGCCTGCGCCAGCGTGGTCGCGATGATCACCGCGTCCTTGGAGCGTTTGGGCATCGCACCGTGCGCGCCGTAGCCAGTGATGCGGAGGTCGAAGAAGTCGGCGCTGGCCATCGCGGGGCCGGGCAGGATCGCGATCTCGCCGTGGTTAAGGTCGGGCGCGTTGTGCAGGCCGTAGAGTTCGTCGCAGGGAAATTTCTCGAACAGCCCGTCCTTGATCATCGCGCGGGCGCCGCCGAGACCTTCCTCGGCCGGCTGGAAGATCAGGTGCACTGTGCCGTCGAAGTTCCTGGTTTCGGCGAGGTAGCGCGCGGTGCCGAGCAGCATGGTGGTGTGGCCGTCATGGCCACAGCCGTGGAAGCGGCCGGGGATTTTCGAGCTCCATTTCAGATTGGTGTTCTCCTCCATCGGCAGCGCATCCATGTCGGCGCGAAGCCCGATACGCTTGCCGCTCGAACCCTTGCCCTTGATGACTCCGATCACGCCGGTGCCGCCGAGACCGCGATGCACCTCGATGCCCCAGCTCTTCAGCTTGTCCGCGACGATTCCGGAGGTGCGCACTTCCTCGAAGCCGATTTCCGGATGGGCGTGAAGGTCGCGCCTGATAGCAGTGAGTTCGTCGGCATAGCCGTCGATGCGGTCGATCGTGGGCATGTGTTCTGTCCAGTTAGCGTGAGGAGGGAGTGAAAATCGGGCCGTTCGGCTTGATGCGGATGCCCGGCCGCAGGCGCGTCCATGGCAGCGTGGCTGTGTCCGCGGGCATCGCGCCGGGGGCGGCGCAGATCATCAGCTTTTCTGCGATCGGCTCGAAATCGGCGCGGAAGTGCACCGAGCTCTTGTTGACCAAAATCTTCTCTTCGGTCGGCTCGATGCCGACATAGCGGTACATTGCCTGGTCGGCGAGCTGCGCCTTATGCGAGGATACGACGACCCGGACATCGCCGATGCGAAGGCAGGCCGACGGGCCCATCTCCATCTCGCGGCCGCCGTAGTAGGGACCGGGCGCGATGAAGCGGCCGTCCGAAAGTTTTTCGACGACGAAGGTCGCACGATAGGGCTCGTCGCCGGGAATGCCGGACTTGCCGCCAAGCGACAGCGTCACGGTGGCACCGGCGCCGGCTGCGTGCGCGGCCTCGGCCGATTCCGGATCGTAGATCGCGCCGGTCGCGGCGCTGGCCTTGTTGCGGACCAGCGCGCGTAGCATGCCGGTGGTGTCGGAATCGCCGCCGGCGCCGGGATTGTCCTGGGTGTCGGCGATGATGATCGGCTTGCTGGCGCCCTTCGAGAGTTCCATCGCGTGGCGTACGCCGTCATCAGGTGACCAGATCTTGCCGTCGAAATCGTCCTCGTGGCTTTCGATCAGCTTAACGATCGCATCCGCCGCGCGGTCGGCATCGGCTTGCGTCTTGCCATAGGCGAACACGCTCGGCCCGCAATCGCGGAAATCGGCGGCGGGGAAGCCGGGCGCGAAGGACAGCGTCGGAACCGCGTCGTTCTCCAGCGCGGCAAGCTTTTCGTAGATGCCCTTGGTCGGCTGGTCGTTGGTGCACTGCCAGCTGATCGGAATCAGGAACGGCAATTGCCGGAAGGCCTTTGCGAAACGCTGCTTTGTCTTCAGAAGCATTGCGAGATATTGCGCGCAGGCGCGGCCGGTCTCGGCCATGTCGACATGGGGATAGGTGCGGTAGGCGATCAGCGCGTCCGCATGCTCTATCATCTCGGGCGTGACGTTGGCGTGCAGGTCGAGGCTCGCGACAAGCGGAGTGCCCTTGCCGATGACGCGGCGCACGCGCGCGAGAATCTCGCCTTCGCCGTCGTCGAGATGTTCCGTGACCATCGCGCCGTGCAGATCGAGATAGACGGCGTCGATCGGGCCGGCGGCTGCAATGCCATCGACCATGACCTTCACGATGCGCTCGAAGGCGTCCTTGGTGACATGCGCCGAAGGGCTCGCGCCGCAGGCAATCGTTGGAATGAGTTCCCAGCCGTGGGCCTCGGCGCTGTCGACGAAACCGGCGAGGCCGACATTGATGCGGCGCATCACCTTCAGCACGTCGGGACCTTGCGTCATCGCCGGCCAGCCGCCGCCGTGCTGGAAGTCCGCGAACGTCGCCTTCGTCGGAGCGAAGGTGTTGGTCTCGTGCAGGAAGCCGCCGACGGCGATACGTGTCATCAACTCAAGTCCAGCAATTGAAAGTGCGCGACGTTAGCCCTGTGCTTGCGGCGAGAGCAAGCCGGGAAGCAATCGCGCCGCGCATGGCGTCAAGCCGTTTTGGGAATGCTTGTCGCAACCGCCGTCATTGCGAGCGAAGCGAAGCAATCCAGAATCCCTCCGCGGAGACAGTCTGGATTGCTTCGCTGCGCTCGCAATGACGAGGCGAGAGACTAGGCGCTGGCCGCCGCGCCCTCGGCCACCGGCCGGAAGTTCGCAAAATCCCAGCCGCGGCCTGGCGCTGCCTCGAGCAAGGCTCTGGTGTACGCCTCCTTCGGATGCGTCAGCACTTCGGCGGCCGGACCCTGCTCGACGACGCGGCCGTGTTGCATCACCATGACCTCGTCGCAGATCTGTGCTGCGACGCGTAGATCGTGAGTGATGAACAGGATGGCGATGCCGAGCCGCTGCTGGATCTCGTCGAACAGTTCCAGCACTTGCGCCTGCACGGAGACGTCGAGGGCGGAGACCGCCTCGTCCGCGACCAGCACGTCGGGATCGAGTGCGAGCGCGCGCGCGATCGCAATGCGCTGACGCTGGCCGCCGGAGAACTGGTGCGGATAGCGCGCGACCGCATCGGCGGGCAGGCCGACCAGCTCGAGCAATTCGCGCGCACGCTTCGTTGCGTCGGCATGCGACACGCCGTAATTGATCGGGCCTTCCGCGATGCTTTCGCCGACGGTGACGCGCGGGTTGAGCGAGCGGTAGGGGTCCTGGAATACGATCTGGATCTTCTTCCGATGCGGCTGCAACAGCCGCCGCGAAATGTCCGAGATCTCGCGGCCGGAGAGGCGCACGCCGCCCGAAGTCGGGTCGATCAGGCGGACGATGCAGCGCGCCACGGTCGATTTGCCCGAACCGCTCTCGCCGACGATGCCGAGCGTGCGACCCTTGCGTAGCGTCAGCGTGACCTTGTCGGCAGCGACGACCTCGCGGCCTTTACCGAAGAACGCGCGCTCGCCGTAGACCTTCCCAAGCTCGTTGGCTTCCAGCACCACCGGTTCCTTGGTCTCAAGCCGTGCCGCGCGCGGCACCAGGCTCGGTACTGCGGAAAGCAGGTTGCGGGTGTACTCCATGGTCGGATTGCGCAGGATGGAATCCAGCGTTCCGGTCTCGACCAGTCGGCCCTGCCGCATCACGGCGACGCGGTCGGCGATCTCGGCGACCACGCCCATGTCGTGGGTGATGAACAGCACGGCGGTTCCGTGATCGCGCTGGAGGTCGCGGATCAGGGTCAAGATCTGCTTCTGCGTGGTGACGTCGAGCGCGGTGGTCGGTTCGTCCGCAATGAGCAGCTTCGGTTCGAGCACGAGCGCCATCGCGATCATGATGCGCTGGCGCTGACCGCCGGAGAGTCGGTGAGGGTAGGAGGCAAAGATACGCTCAACCTGGGGCAGGCGCACCTGCTCCATCATGTCGAGGATACGCTTCTTGCGCGCCTTCGCGTCGAGTTTGGTGTGCGCGCGCAGGACTTCGTCGATCTGACGGCCGACCGGCATCACCGGATTGAGTGCCGTCATCGGCTCCTGGAAGATCATCGCCATTCGGGTCGCGCGGAGCTGCCGCAGGCGGCGGTCGGTCGCGGTGAGAATCTCCTCGCCGACCAGCTTGACGCTGCCGCCGGTGGGAACGAGCGTGCCCTTCGGCAGCAGACCCATCGTGGTCAGGGAGGTCACCGACTTGCCTGAGCCGCTTTCGCCGACAAGGCACAGCGTCTCGCGCTCGTGCACCTGGATCGAGATGCCGTCGAGGATGTTTGCAGCATTCGGCTTCTTGCCGACGGACACGACGAGGTTGTTGATGTCGAGGATGGGGCTGGTCATCACTTGATCGGTCATCATTTGCCTTCCCGCTGCTTCATGCGCGGATCGAGTGCATCGCGGGCGGCGTCGCCGATCAAATTGATGCTGAGGATGGCGATCGAGAGCAGCAGGCCCGGCCAGAAGATCAGCGTCGGCTTGAGCTGGAAGTACTGACGGCCCTCGGCCATGATGTTGCCCCAGGTCGGCGTCTCCGGCGAGATGCCGGCGCCGAGGAAGGAGAGGATGGCCTCAGTAAGGATCGCGGACGCGCAGACGTAACTGCCCTGCACGATCAGAGGTGCGATCGTGTTCGGCATCAAATGCCGCCACATGATCTTTGGCAGGGATGTGCCGACCGAGATCGCCGCTTCAACATAGGGCTCTTCGCGCGCCGACAGCACGACCGAACGCACCAGGCGTGCCACGCGCGGAACTTCGGGGATCGTGATCGCGATCAGCACCGTCCAGAGGCTGGCGCCGGACAGCGACACCACGGCGATTGCCAGCAGGATGCTCGGCATTGCCATCAGGCCGTCCATGATCCGCATCATGACGGAATCGACCAGCTTGAAGAAGCCGGAGACGAGGCCGATCGCCAACCCAATGACGATCGACATGATCGCCGAGCCGATGCCGATCAGAAGCGAAATGCGTCCGCCATACATCACGCGCGACAGCAGGTCGCGGCCATAGGCGTCGGTGCCGAGCAGGAATTGCGCCGAAGAGGGCTTCAGCCGCTGCGAGGGCGCAAGCTGGATCGGATCATACGGCGCGATCAACGGCGCCAGGATCGAGATCAGCACAACCAACACCAGGCAGATGGTCGCCGCCGCGATGATCGGCGTCGAGGTCAGGAATCCGAGGCGCGGTCGCAGCGGCGACGTGATCGGGATGGAGGACTGGGGAAGGGTATCGACCGACATTTTTGTTGTTATCCTTAGCCCTAGTACCGGATCCGGGGATCGAGCAGCGTGTAGGCGACGTCGATCAGGAGATTGACGACGACATAGATTAGCGACGTCAGCAAGATCATCGCCTGGATCACCGGATAGTCGCGCGCCAGCACCGCATCCACCGTGAGGCGGCCGATGCCGGGGATGTTGAACACGCTCTCGGTGACGACGACCCCGGAGATCAAAAGCGCAAAGCCGGTGCCGATCACCGTGATCACGGGCACGGCCGCGTTGCGCAGCGCGTGCCGCATCATCACGGCGACTTCGTTGATGCCTTTTGCCCGCGCGGTGCGGACGTAGTCCTCCCCGAGCACGTCGAGCATCGCCGCGCGCGTCATGCGCGCGATCAACGCGATATAGATGAAGGACAGCGCACAGGTCGGCAGGATGATGCGCTCGAAGAACGGCCCAAACCCGTTCGAGATGCTGCGGAAGCCCTGCACCGGCACCCAGCGCAGGTCGATCGCGAAGACCTCGATCAGGATGTAGCCGACCACGAACACCGGCACCGAGAAGCCGAGCACGGACAGGCCCATCACGAAGCGGTCGATCCAGGTGCCGTGCTTCCACGCCGCGATCACACCTAGGGGAACCGCGACGATGACGGCGAGGATGATGGTCGACAGCGCGATCGAGATCGACGGCTCGACCCGCTGGCCGATCATCTTCATCACCGGAAGGTTGGAGATGAGTGACGTTCCGAGATCGCCATGCAGCAGCTTGTTCAGCCAGGTGATGAACTGCACGATCAGCGGCTCGTTGAGGCCGAGCGAGGTGCGGATGCGCTCGAGCCGCTCCGGCGTGGCGTTGTCGCCGGCCAGAATCGCGGCGGGATCGCCCGGGGTGAGGCGGAGCAGGAGGAAGACGAACAGCGCCACCACGCCCATCACAGGCACGGCGGCGAGAATTCGGCGAAGGAGATATCCGAGCAAGTTGGATCCCGTCAGATGAGAGTCAAATCAGAGACAGCGGCTGGAGCCTGGGGTTCTGCCACCAGCCTAACATTTCAGCAATTCCCATGCCATCCGGGCCACCGTTTTTGCAGTGCGGTCAACTTGTTTCGGTGATCTGGCCCGGTTTTGGCGATGTGGCTCGCGCCGTTACTGCAGAGTCGCGAGCAGCCCCGCCATCAGCCGGCCGCGTTCGACCAGACTTTCAACCTCGATATACTCTTCGAGCGTGTGGCCGTTGCCGCCACGCACGCCCAGGCCGTCGAGAGTCGGGATGCCCATTGCGCCCGTGAAATTGCCGTCGGAGCCGCCGCCGGCGCTCGCATGCGGCAGTTCTGCGCCAAGCGACTTGGCGATCCCGCGCGCCCTTTCATACAGCGCCATGGTGCCGGCATCGGGCTCCCAAACCGGACGTGTCACGCCGCGCGTCACCTTGAAGGTGACATCATTGGTTGTACCGGAGAGCGCCAGCATCCTCTCGACGCCGCGATCGAGGTCAGCCTGGCGCTTGGCCATCGAAAGCGCTTCGCCGGTGGCGGTCGTGGCAACGCAATTGACCCATTGACCCCCGTGCACGACGCCGACTGAAAACGTGCAGTCTTCGCCCGTCATCGCATCGATGGCGAGGATTTGCCGCGCCATCTCGCGAATCGCCGAGCGGCCCGCCGACAAGGTCGCGCCGGCGTGGCTGGGACGGCCGGTCGCCTCGAGATTGAAGCGCGCGATGGCGTAACGTCCGGTGGTGACGCCGTTGTCGGCGCGGCCGGGCTCCGGCACCAGCACGTATTTGTTGCGCGCGGCTTCCGCCTCGATGATATCGCGCGTGGAGGGTGTGCCGACTTCCTCGTCGGGCGTGAACAGCACGGTGATCGGCAGTGGCGTCGTGAACGAGGCGCGGGCCAGTTGTCGGATGGCTTCCAGCGAAAGATAATTGCCGCCCTTCATGTCGTAGATGCCGGGGCCATAGCACTTGTTACCCTCGCGGCGCCATTTCAGCTTCTCAATGGTGCCTGTGGGGTGGACCGTATCCATGTGTCCGGCGATCAGGATGCCCGGTTCGCCCTGCTTCGGATGCGGAAAGCGGGCGCGGATCACGCCGCCAAAGCCCTGGCGACCGGCGATGCGCTCGATCGTCGCACCCATGATCGCCATCTCCCGCGCTGCGATATCGAGCATGCGGTTCACGGCGCTCGCGTCCCAGGTCGGGCTTTCGCATTCCACCCAGCCGCGCAGACCCTGGAGCATCGCTTCGGAATCGAAGGGAAGATTGGCTGGATTCATCTCAATGTCTCTCCAATGTCTCTTGGGCTTTGGAACATGGAACGCGCATTGCATCGGCGCGGGGCAGGACAGGCGGAGAGTGTTGTAGAGCCAAACCGATCCTTGTGGAGCCCGTGTGCGCGCCGCTTGGGCTTGCAGCGAAACCGGATTGACGCGCTCGGCACCGTCTGCAAGTCTCGAAAAGATAAAGGCATTGCATGAGGTTAGTTCGCCTAAAGAACGAACCGGATGCTCAATCAATAACCTGCCTTTGAACAGTTTCACGTCAGGAGAACTTTTTATGTTTAAGTTGATGCGCCGGGGGCCTCGCGCGTTCGCCTCCAAACTTGCGCTGTCGGTCGTCGCGCTTTCGACCGCACTGGCCTCGCCGGTGCTTGCGGCCGGCAAGACCATCACGGCGGTGATGCATTCGGATCTGCGCATCATCGATCCGATCTTCACCACGGCCTACATCACGCGTGACCATGGCTACATGATCTACGACACGCTCGTGGCGCCCGATTCGAACTTCAAGATCCAGCCGCAGATGGCGGACTGGAAGATCTCCGACGACAAGCTCACCTACACGTTCACGCTGCGCGACGGCCTGAAGTGGCATGACGGTGCGCCGGTGACGGCGGAGGACTGCGTCGCCTCGCTCAAGCGCTGGGCCGCAGTCGATGGCATGGGCCAGAAACTGCTCGACTTCACCGCCAGCATCGAGCCGACCGATGCCAAGACCATCACGCTGAAACTGAAGGAGCCCTACGGCCTCGTGCTCGACTCGATCGGCAAGCCGTCCTCCCGCGTTGCCTTCATGATGCCGAAGCGCCTCGCCGAGACGCCGCCTGACAAGCAGATCCCCGAGCAGATCGGTTCGGGGCCCTTCAAGTTCGTGCAGTCGGAATTCCAGCCGGGCGTGAAGGCGGTCTACGTCAAGAACACCGATTACGTGCCGCGCAAGGAGCCGTCGAGCTGGACCTCCGGCGGCAAGGTGGTGAAGGTCGACCGCGTCGAGTGGATCACCATGCCGGACTCGCAGACCGCGGTGAACGCGTTGCAGTCGGGCGACATCGACTTCGTGGAAAATCTGCCTTACGACATGCTCCCGTTACTGGAAGCGAACAAGGACATCACGATCGAGGTCTCGAACAAGTTCGGTTTCCAGACGCTCGGCCGGATGAACTTCCTTTATCCGCCGTTCGATAATGTCAAAGTGCGCCGTGCTGCCTTTCTGGCGATAAACCAGAAGGACGTTCTCGACGCGCTCGTCGGCAACGCCAAATATCAGAAGGTCTGTGGCGCCTTCTTCGTGTGCGATACGCCGTTCGCGACGGAGGCCGGTGCCGAGACCCTGGTGAAGGGCAACGGCATGGCCGAAGCCAAGAAGGCGCTCGCCGAGTCCGGCTATGACGGCACCCCGATCGTGATCATGGCCCCCGGCGATGTCACGACGCTGAAGGCGCAGCCGATCGTTGCGGCTCAGTTGCTGCGCGAGGCCGGCTTCAAGGTCGACCTGCAAGCGACCGATTGGCAGACGGTGGTGAGCCGCCGCGCCAGTCAGAAGCCTCCGAAAGAGGGCGGCTGGAACATGTTCTTCACCAACTGGGTCGCGGCCGACGTCTCCAACCCGATCGCCAATCTCTCGATCGGCGGCCAAGGCAAGAAGGGCTGGTTCGGTTGGGCCGAGAACGCCAAGATCGAAAAGCTCAAGGACGACTTCGTTCGCGCCGCCTCGCTCGACGATCAGAAGAAGATCGCCGCTGACATCCAGAAGGAAGCCTATGAGCAGGTGATCTACATCCCGCTGGGGCAGTATCTCCTGCCGAGCGGCTGGCGCAAATCGCTGACCGGCGTGCTCGACGGTCCCGCGACCCCGCTGTTCTGGAACGTCGATAAGTCGGAGTAGGGCAAAGGCCCTTCCTTTCGTCCGGATCATCATGCGGCGCCGCTGTCATCAGCGGCGCCGCTCTTTTGCCAGTCTCGGTCCTTTGTTGACCTTACGCCGGCTGAGAAAGCGGATGCTTTCAACGTTCCCAGTCTGCGATCATTGCTATTTGTTTCGATCCAGAACTAGATGTGTCGTGCTCGCGCATCATCTTCCTTCCTCCATTTGATTCCAGTGCCGATCGATTTTGCATTCCAGGTGATGGCCGAACGGTCCGATCGCGCGCCGGCACGATGGCGCCGGCCATTCCGGCGTTGGCTCGATGGCCATGAGACGGGCTGGGCCGTGCCGCTTCTCGTCGCCTGCTTCGTCGGGATCTGGACGCTCTATCTGGCAGTCGCCTATGCCGGCAGCGGTCTGCACCCCGATACGCTGGAGGCCTGGACGCTGGGGCGGCATTTCGCGTGGGGCTATCCCAAGCATCCGCCATTGACCGGCTGGGTTGCCGCGAACTGGAGCGCCATTTTTCCGCTCACCGACTGGTCGCTGCAATTGATGGCGATGGCCAACGCCGGGCTCGCGCTGGTCTTCGTCGATCGGATCGCGCGGCAATTCGTGAGGGGGCACAAGCGCGTCCTGGTGCTGTTGCTCCTGATGCTGACGCCGGCCTATCAATTCCATGCCCAGCGCTTCAACGCCAATGCGGTGCTGCTGGCGGTCTGGCCGCTGGCGACCTGGTGCTTCCTGCGCGCATTCGAGACCCGAGCGGCGTCGTGGGCGGTTGCCGTGGGATGCACGACGGCACTGGCCATGGTCGGCAAATATTATTCGATCTTCCTTGTCGCGAGCTTCACGTTTGCCGCGCTGGCGCATCCGGCGCGACGCGCCTATTTCACTTCCGCCTCGCCCTGGATTTCGGTCGTCGTCGGGCTTGCGGCGCTGTCACCGCATCTTCATTGGCTCGCGACCACGGGGGCATCGACCTTCACCTACGCGCTGAACCATGCCAACGGCACTGCGGCGAGTTCTGCTGCTGATGTCAGGAACTTCCTTTTGGGCCTGTTGGCGGCCATGAGTGTGTCAGCCGTCAGCTGGGTATTGATCGCCGGCACGCGGCTGAAGCAGTTTCCGGACGATTTCGCGGCAATGAATCCGGGCCTGCGGCTCCTCTTTTACGTTGCCGTCGGCACGATTGCGCTGCCGGTCCTGATCTCGCTCGTGATGGGCACCGATCTGCCGTCGCTATGGGCTTTGCAAGGGTTGTTTCTGTTCGCGATTCTCGTGGTCTGCGGCACAAATTATTCAATCGAGCGCTTTTACACCGTCAACCTCACCGTGGTCGTGGCCGGTGTCGCGCTCACGGCCGTCCTCGTCGCCGCGCCGACCCACGCGGTCTATCGCAACCATCACGGTTACGAGGAGGGGCGCAATTTCTACGCGCAAGCGGCGAGCCGATTGACACGCGAGTGGCGCGAACTGACGGACGAGCCGCTCGCCGCCGTCAGCGGCGACGATTCACTGGCCTTCGCGACAGCCTTCTACAGCCCGGACCACCCGCACCACGTGCGGCCGTTCGAGGATCAATATCTCGGGGGCTTGCCGCACAAGACGACGCTGGAGCGCGGCTGGGCCGCGCTCTGTTTTCGCGATCAGGATGATTGCAGCCGGTGGATGGACTCGGTGGCCGGGCGCGCCGGGCATTTCATCAGGCGGGAACTTATCATACAGGCGCAGCTATGGGGCCGGCCCGGTCTCACGCGGGAAGTGGTTGTGCTGATGGTGCCGCCCCGTGGAAGCGGCGCGGCACCCGAAGGCATTGCGGACGATTTCAGCGCCAGCAGGCGCGCAACGGAATAGGCGTCTTGCTCAGCAGTGGCTGTCGCGGACCCGCTCGAGCCCTTCACTCGCGAATGGCACGGTGACGGCGGTCTTTTCGGCGCTCGACGGCGTGCGTTCCGTCTCCGCCCGTTCCGCGGCGTCGTGGTCTTTACGGTGTTTCGGTTCCATTGAAGCGCCCTTTCAAATTGTTGCAGTACAACATCGAGAGCGCCACGGAGTTCCTCAGCCGATGGCGCGATGATGCGGCCTGAACAACCGTCCTCTCTCCACCACCAGCACGATCGCGAGCGCGGCGAGGGACGACACGAAGAAGCCGACCGAGAACGGCAGCAACGTGCCGTCGAAGCTTTGTCCGATGGCCATGCCGACGGCGATGCCGATCAGCGTGGTGATCGAGCCGTAGAGCGAGGACGCCGTGCCGGCGATGTGGCCCTGCGGCTCCATGGCGAGTGCAGTGAAGTTGGCGACCATCATGCCGAACGAGAACATCATCAGCGCCGAGAGCACCATGAACAGGGGAAGCGGCAACGCGGCGAGGCTTTCCGTCAGCAGCATCACTCCCGCCACCGCGGTGTAGAGCGTCAGCGCGCCGTGCGAGATCACGCGCATGCCGAGGGTCCCGACGAATCGCGCATTGAGAAAGCCGGCAATGGCGGTGCCGGCCGCGATCCCGGCGAAGGCGAGCGGAAAATAATGGCCGAGGTGATAGATGCCGACAAAAACTTGCTGAGCCAAAAATACGTAGGCGAACAGCGCGCCCATGACGCTACCGGCGGCGAGCGCATAGCCGAGGGTTTGGCGATGGGTCACGGTCTGCCAGTAGGCCGTGAGCACGTCGGCCGGCGCAAGCGACCTGCGTTCGCTCTCAGGCAGGGTCTCCGGAAGCCGCAGCACGGACCATGCAAGCGCGAGCAGCCCGTAGAGCATCAGCACGACGAAGATGCCGCGCCATTGCGTCACCAGCAGCACCGCCTGTCCGAACGAAGGGGCGATCACGGGGACGGCGATGAAGATCATCATCGCAAGCGACATCACGCTCGCCATGCGGCGGCCGACGTAACAGTCGCGCACGATCGAGGTCGCGATCACGCGAGTCGCCGAGGTACCGAAACCCTGCAGTGCGCGTGCCAGCAGCAGCGTCTCGAACGACGGCGCCGCAATCGCCAGCACGCTTGCCACCGCATAGACCGCCATCCCGCCGAGCAGCACCGGGCGGCGGCCAAAGCGATCCGACAGCGGGCCCATGACGAACTGCCCCGCGCCAAAGCCGATCAGGAAGGTCGACAGCACCAGCTGAAGATGGTTGGCGACGGGGATATTGAAGGCCGACCCGATATTGGGCAGTGCCGGGAGCATCATGTCCATCGCAAGCGGATTCAGCGCCATGATCGACGCGATCACGATGACGAATTCGGGGAAACCCATGGGACGGTGTCCCGAGGACACCCAGTCGTCGGCATTGACGTCGGACAAGAAGCTCACCTCTGATTTGAGGCCCTTATCTATCTTCAATGCTGCGTTGCACAAGCAACGTTTCGGGATGGCTGGCAGGCGGTGCAGGAGCAGACAGGAATTGATGAGGTATCAGCGCTCGCGGCGCGCCGCGCGCGGCGGGATCCTCCGCGCAGCTTTCGTGGTGCGGGCAGCCGGGGTCGAACCGGCACAGCGCTTGCGCGCCGAGGGATTTTAAGTCCTCTCGTCAAGCCTTAAGTGTCTTGTTTTGCTTAGGATTTTTTGATGGTTTAGGAGGCCGTGCTAAAATGCGTGCTAAATCCGGCACTTCCCGCTCGTCCGGATCCGTCGAATCGGTTCGGCAGCCTAAAATAGCCTTTACAGCTTTACAGTAGGTTTAGAAGCTAACCGGAGCTGCTCGGTGGTGATCTGCTCAAAAACGCGGGGGCCGTCTTCGCGGTCCACCCGCGAACCCTCCCGGCCGCTGGTAACTCTGCCGAGCCTCTTGCGCTGCTCGCTCTCGAATGACTTGAGCAAAGTTCGTGACCGTATCTCTTGAAATCAGTTCTGCACGGCTTGGAGCAATGCTCACGAATTGCTCCGGCGAAATGCCAACAACCACCGCGTTCCCCTCAGCGCGGCCGGGAAGCAGGCACCACAGAGTGTTCTTGTATGGATCGAAGGACGGTCCTTGTTCGCGTCCCCGAAAATCAAAGATCACCGGCACCAAGCAATTCAGCCACATCTTGGGAAAGCATTCTTCGGGGAATGGGGTGAGAAAGTGCCCATTGATGATGGGTCTCAACACGTCTTTCCCCTTGAGAAGCCGTGGGTAGTCCATTTCTAAGCGGGTGCAATCTACTACCCAGACCATATTTCCGTAGAAGCGCTCGCGCGCGACTCGCTCCTTTGGGTCGAGATGCGAGTGCTGAAACTCAAACACAAGACCATGGCTGGTCCGCACATCCGCGATATGCCGCTCGCCAGTTACCTGGTCGTGCTGGATGAACTCTTGGAATTCAGCGGGGAAGCAATTCTTCCACGCGCGATGCCATTCAGTTTCTGGTTCTGCCCAGGTGTCGCAGTCCCGCTTCCCACGGTGCGCCCAGTGCCAAACTCTGTGGGAGCCGCATTTCGCAACGACTTCAGATCGACATGAGGGGCATAACCCGCGCGCGCCTGCTAAGGCCTCGACGCGAGTTTCTGCCACGAGGGCAAGTTTCATGACTTAGTGCTTGCTTTTCCGGACCATGCTGTCTCTTTGGCCCCTTTTGCAACTTCGTCCTGCCTTCTTTTTGCATTTTCCTCGACGCGCTTGAGGAGAGCGTCAGTCTTGTCCAGCCAGTGGGTCGCCTCCTTGGCGGTATCAGCTTTTCGGAGCTCTGTTGTGAGCCGGGCAAACACAGGCATGGACCGCTTAAGTATTTCGTCTAGTTCTAGTTCGCTATCCGGATCGAGGAAGAGTTGGTCAGTAAGGTGAGCCGCCCCTTTGTTGATGCTTGTTCGCTCGATTGTAGTGAGGAAGTTGCTGCCAACGCCACCAAGAACACTTAGCGGATCGATTCCAAGGTCTGTGGCAATAACGTCGTCTTTGTCTCGCTTCGCACCACGGAAAAATTCATCCATCTTGCGCACGGCAAGGAAGCTATGCAGGCGGGTGGCATCGGAGATTAGATCAAATCCCCGGTCCAGACCCATGACCATATCGTCCGGATCTACATGTCTTGCGAAGTCCTCACACCAAATGGCGAAGCCGAAGCAATGATCGATGCACTGGCAGGCAGCCGCTATCTGTGCTGAGCGCGCTTTCATCGACACCACCGATCAATTGGTTTTTTCACCGCTCATCACCTTAGTTCTTTTGACATTGCTTTCTCGGGCTGGTGCATTCACAGGTCCAGCAATAGCTGTCCAAAATCCGACATCTGGACAAGTCCATTGATCAACCACGTGTCGGGATATTGCGAATGCGTTCCCATTGCGAACAGAAGCCCCTTGGAGGGCATTTCCTCGCCCCACCTGGCCTTCATCTTCTTGATCGTCTCTTCCTCGGAATACTGCTTTTGCCAATTGAAGAAGGTGGCCTCCGTCTCCCAATCCTGGCATGTGCCCGTGCGCTTCCCATCCTTGGTCTCGTAGTCGTACTTGAAGCGATACGGACACGGCGCATAGGGGATGATCGGGCCAAGGAAAAGGTCGGTCTGTTTGGCGGCGAGCTGATATTTCTGCCGTTCGTCCTCTAGTTCGGCATCGGGCTTCTTCTCTACCGTGAACCGGGTGATTTTTGGACGGATGAAGGCGAGGCTGCGCCCCTGGGCGCGCTCGTCTTCAAGGCTCTCGACGACCATGGGCGCTACCAAGCCGTAACGCTCGCGCTGCGGCAAACTGCCACCAATTGTCAAACTCTGATGGTCCAGGCGGCGACTCTCAACCCGCCTGTCGTCTCGTGGCCGCTGTGCGGTGTACCGCACTACATCCCAGCGCCGAAATTGCTGCGCGTCCTGCAACGTGCGGAATGCAATAGGATAGAGCCTCACCCATTCCCGGGACCGGGTTACGGCTGCCGTACAGACTGTCTCGCCATGCTTTCCGCTGAGCTGCGGAGCAGCCTTGACGATAATGATGGCTTCATCCGCGCCGTTGTTAGGCGAGGGAGAACCCTGGGAGGTGTGGGCGCTGGGCATAAGAACGAATCGAACTATCGATTGATAGATGGTGCAATTGCAACCCAGTCTGCCTTACCAGATGGTCGGCCACAATAGACCGATGGCAATTGCAGTGATCTTGTTCAAAGCACATCAGGCAGCATGGCTGGCACCTAATCAGCTCGGCCGCCCTCGATAGATCGCGCTGCGCAAATTCGGATTTCATGTGGCGACCGAAGATGCGCCGAAACTCGGCGTATTCTCCCGCCCTTGCTGCATCGCGGCCGGGCTTCGGGTCTCCCAGCCCTTTCAGGTGCACATAGGCGATGCCGCTGGCTTCCAGATTGGCGGCGAGGGCCGATTTCGAAAAACCGCGTTTACGTGAAAGCGGCAGGTCGCGAACATCGATCAGCGTTTTCACCCCGGTGCGGCGCAGCGTGGAGACAAAGGCCTCCACTTGGGAGCCTTCGTATCCAATTGTGTAGAAGCTTTGCTGCATCGGTGTCCTCTTTCTTGGATCGTATCATCATCTTCTGATGGCGGGGCCAATAACCCCGGCGGCCCGCCGGATTTGTGCCGTCCGGTGTGGCAAGACCGCCATCGCTTCGCCATAGCACGCTCTTTGCTGCGGTCGCCTTAACACCATTCTGCTTGCTCCGACGAGAGCGAGCGGCACCAATGCCGACTCGTCGGCATTGGTGATGATCAGCCCTTTGCAACGCGCACGGACCGCGTCAAGGGCGGCTCGGCCGCTCGTCTTGACCCTTGATGCGGTCCGGGCTCGGTGCCACCTGAGCGTGATTTGTCACTTTGTTGCCATTACGGTGCACTCCCGGACTTCGTGCCAAAGTAGCTGATTAATCAATAATCTCCACTACTCGGGCGTCCTTCATGCTCGTGGCGTCAAACCAGCATTCAACCTTAAATCTCTGAGGAACTCCGAAGGCGTTTTTTGCTGTGAATTTTTTCGCTATCCAAGTTCTGCCATCGCCACTCTCGGCAACTTGTATGCCCCAATCAAAATCCGCCGATGCTGGAAAGTTCATCTGCGTTTTTGCAAATCGCTGGCATAGCAAGTCTCCTTCCCCTTCAGGATCCGGATAGGGGCCAATGGAGGCTCTTGGTACGGCAGAAGAAGGAGTAGAAACATCCGCTTTCTGGGAGTGATCTGAGCACCACCATACTAATGCGAGCACTACAAGCATCACCGCTACAGACCTCGGCGGCGCTGGCGGAGATCCGATGGGATTTTCTTTGAGTCCCCGCTTCACATGCGCCCAAAAATTGGAAGGCGCAGATTTTGCGTCTTTTTGAAAACGCCCCGCTGAGACTTTCCTGCTCATCTAGTTTGCCTTTCCTCGATGCTCAAGATCACTGGTGGGTAGCCAGGGGGCAAGTGCCGTGCACGCCGTTTAGTCAATTTGATAAGGAAGCTCTTCCGCTATTTAGTCGACGCGCGTGCCAAGCTCTGGGCTTCCAGGATGAGAGACCTTAGGCAGAGGGCACGGACAGCCGTTGCAACTGTTCGGAGCGCGTCGAGGGCGGCGAAGCCGCTGGTCTTGATCCTTGATCCTACTGGGCGCGACGCCACCTCTACGTGATTGTAGGTCCCTTTGATTTCTGTTACAGTAATCAAAGAGGGTGAGTCATGGAGCAAACAAGCAAGCGGGGAGGATTACGTCCAGGCGCTGGTCGGCGTCCGGGACTGCCCTCAAGCGTTGTCCGACTGCCAGCACCGATCGCGAGCGTTGCCCGGCGCATCGCGGGCAAAGACCTTCGATGGGGGGACATCAACGGCTTTCTCGACCTGCACATCGGACCGCGCCGAACCGTCCCCCTCGTCGGCTCCAATGCCGCGTGTGGCTTTCCTTCACCTGCCGACGACTTCATGGATCGTGCGCTCGATTTCAACGAGCTGCTGATCGAAAACCCCGCAGCCACGTTCGCAGTCCGCATCGCCGGAGAGAGCATGACGGGCGCAGGTATCTTCCCGAATGACATCGCCGTAGTCGACCGCTCGCGGACACCTGTCGATTCATCGGTGGTGCTGGCCCTGGTTGACGGTGAGTTCACCGTTAAACGCTACCGCCGACGCGGCAAGAAAGTCTGGCTGCAAGCCGAAAATCCGGCGTTCAAGGACATAGCCATCAGCGAAGACACCGCCTTTGAAGTGTGGGGCGTGGTCAAGCACACCATACGGGTGCTCTAGGCGTGGCAGCGCCTATCGCCCTCGTGGACTGCAATAACTTCTACGCTTCCTGCGAACGTGTCTTTCAGCCAAGCCTGCGCGGCAAGCCCGTGGTTGTCCTCTCTAACAACGACGGCTGCGTTATCGCACGCAGTAATGAGGCGAAAGCGCTCGGCATCGGGATGGGCGACCCCTGGCACCTCAGCAAAGCAAAGTTCGAGAAAGCCGGGGTGATCGTCCGCTCCAGCAACTACACCCTCTATGGCGACATGAGCGCGAGGGTTATGCGAACGCTTAGTGAGTTCTCGTCGCGCATGGAGATCTACTCGATCGATGAAGCCTTTCTTGATCTGTCGGGATTTGAGCGTGACCTCCAATCTCACGGCCAGGAGCTGAGGCGCACCGTGCTGCAATGGACGGGCATTCCGGTCTCGGTGGGCATCGCACCAACGAAGCTTTTAGCGAAGGTCGCCAACAGGGTCGCCAAGAAGTCGCCAACGAGCGGAGGCGTATTCTCTCTGATGTCGTCGGAAGCCCAGACCTCCGCGCTCGCCTCCCTAGAGCTGACCGACCTGTGGGGCGTGGCCGCTCGCCTGGCCAAACGCCTGAACGAACTTGGCATCACCACACCTATTGAGCTGCGCAATGCTGACGCGCGATTGATCCGCGAGCGCCTCGGTGTGGTATGTGAGCGCATCGTGCTGGAGCTTCAAGGCATCCCGTGCCTGCGGCTGGAGCAGGTCACGCCCGATCGCAAAAGCATTGTCTGCTCGCGTTCATTCGGCCGAGCTGTCCAACAGCGGCATGAAATGGAGCAGGCGGTCGCGACCTACGCCGCGCGGGCGGCCGAGAAGATGCGCAGACAACGGTTAGCCACAAGCAGTCTCGTGGTGTTCGTGCTCACCAACAGGTTCAAGCCCACCGACCCCCAGTACACCGCACAGCAGTTGGTCCAGCTTCCGGTGGCAACAGCCGACACCGGCAAACTCATTCGTGCGGCGAGGTGGGGGCTCTCCAAAATCTGGAAAGACGGTTTTCGCTATAAGAAGGCTGGGGTCATGCTGCTGGACCTCGGTCAAGCCTGCCAAGTTCAGACCGATCTCTTTCACACGCCGGATGACAGCCGCTCAAAGGCGCGCATGGCGGCCCTGGACGCGCTTAACGCGCGTTTCGGGAGGGATACCGTATGCTTTGCGACTTCCGGCGTTAGACGTGGATGGAAGCTGCGCAATGACCATATCAGCGCGCGCTATACGACCAATTGGGATGAGCTGCTGGCTGTGTAGCAGCCACAGAGACTTGCTTTCGACGTCGAGGAAGCATCGACATTGAAGCAGCTTCGGATTTATGGCATAAGAAGGATGCTCGCAGCGCACGAGCTTGGTTTAGCCAGGAAGGCCCCACTGCAATGGGGCCTTTCCTTTTTCCTAGAGCCTGATGGTGAAGCTGAACGCGAGTTCAAGCCCCTTCCATGCAAGCCTCAGGAAGGCGCTCGCTGTACGCATGGCGACCTCCTTCTTCTTCTTGGTTTAGCACGGAGGTGCTTGCCCTTGCGAGCGTTGGCAGTGTGAGCCCAGCGGGACGAGGGCGGCAATGAATTCCGGTCGACCGGCGCGCTTTGAGCCTTGTCCCCCCTCACTGCGGGGCATCTCGTATAATGGCTGACAAAGGACAATAACCTATTAGTTCTTCAGAAAACCGCACCCTTCACCGCGCGGTGCCTTGGAGTTCTTTTGGATTCTGGCGCCCCCGCTCAGAATCAAGATGCAGGTAGCTGCGCATCTATCAACTTTTGAAAGAGTGGATCATGAGTGAAAACGTAAAAACCAAACCGGCCTACGAGGCTTTCGTCGTAGATGAATCCGGCAATAACGCGCACTGGACAAAGGTGGGCGCTGCCTGGACGCACGAAGATGGAAAAGGCCTGAACGTATCAATTGCTGGAGGACTATCGGTCAGCGGCAAGATTGTGCTTCGCGCTCCTGGGGTGGAGCAACCGCAGAGGGCGTCGTCCAAGAAGTGAGCCCAGAAATGTTGCCGTCTTTGCCGCAGCCCTTAGGAGCTGCGGCAAATGCTGCCGAATTGTTACCTAGTCGCCGGTAAGGATCAACACCCAGACTATAAGGAGCAATGCGAAATTTGCTCCGTACAGAGCGGGAGCCAGCCATCTTGGCTCCGGGCTTGGAATGTACTTCCGGTAAAGGCGGAAGAGCGTCTTCTCTGATGGGAACATCAGCCTGGCAATCGTCTTGATGCCGTTCATGCCGTCGCCTTGGTCATTTGCAAGCGTCACCGCGCGGGAGATGCCGCGAACACCATGGCCCCGCTTCGCCTGTGGGCCATCCTCGGCTGTTCTGAAGCTTGAGGCAAGCATCAAACGTGCAAGCGGCAGCTTTGGGAGGGATCTTCTGTTTCTTCTCCTGTGCTGTTGCCGGGTTCAGTAAGGCAACGAGAAATGCGGACGCAAGTACGAGTGAGCGCATGTGCGTATCCTGGTGATCGGGGTAATTGATAGACGAAGCGGATGCCGAGCCGTGGGTGGCTTAGTGTACGCGTGGGCCTTAGCGCTTCTGTTTCAAGCCGTCGCGGCAGGCACGGTAAGGGTTCGCCTTCTCGGCCGGAACGGCGTAGGCGCGCCACTCAGCATAGGTGAAGCCATACTTCTTCATGCAGGCCAAAGCATGCGGGGTGTTGTTTGCGGGCTCCGCACCGGCAAAGTTGGTCATCATCAGCATGGCGCTCACCACGGCAAAAGTACAAGTCTTCATAAGCGTGCTCCTTCCAGGTTCAGACTACCGGCACGTTCCGCTGCCAGTTTCTCCAAAAGTACAAGTCGCTCCATTGCCAAGCTTCACCTGATTGCGAGCAATCAGACGGCCGGACATGAAGTCGGCGGGGCACTTCCCTCCCGCCGCTATGTCATGACCTTGAGCGCGCCATTGGCGGCCATTCGGCATGATGAATACCTTGCAGCCAGACAGGCCTGCCGCCGTACCAATCTTCAAGATAGAGCCAGCCGCGTGCGCGTCTGCTGCCGCCAGCAAGAAGGCGATCGCCAAAAGCCACTTCATGCATCGTCCTTTCAATCGAAAAGCACCGCCAGTATCGCCATGAACACAAAAGCCACCGCCATGATGCCGAAGCCGACAACGGCGCCAAACCCTACCGCCATGATCATTGAGGTCTCCTGTGAACGACCATCTCCCAATGGAGAAGGCTGTCTTTGAAGACAATTGATGCGCAAAAATTCTGATTTACGGTTTCTCACTCTGAAGCGTAGAATGAGGCGGTCATTGAAATGGAAGTTTTCTTATTGGTCTGGCTAACACCAAGCAAAGACTCAGGAATCCGCGAGGAAACAAAAACAAGGCCTTATAGCCTCTTTGAGCTTGCAAAAGTCAGGACATCTGCGGGGAGCTCACCCTTCTACGGAGGCCCCCTGTAATGGCGATGCTTGGATATGCAAGGGTAAGCACGAACGGCCAAGTGCTGGACATTCAAGAACTTCAATTGCGAGCAGAGGGATGCGCGAAGATTTATGCGGAGAAGCAAAGTGGCGTGAGCGACAAGCGGCCCGTACTCAAGAAATTGCTGAGGGACGTCAAAGCCGGTGATGTTGTCATCTTTGCCGCGCTCGATCGACTAACACGCGAAGGCCCCTATAAGACTCTGAAGATTCTGGAATGGATTACTTCCAGAGGGGCGACATACCGGTCGCTTGCCGAGCCCTGGGCAGACACCACGACCGAGCTGGGTGAAGTACTAGCGGCACTCGTCGGCTACATCGCTCGCAAGACTCGACAAGATATTATTCGTCGTACAACGGCGGGACGGCTCCGTGCCCGAGCTGCTGGCGTAAGATTCGGCCGCAGGCCCAAGCTTTCACCTGAGGATCAAGACCAGGCGCTCCGTCGTCGGCTTGCAGGGGAGCTTGCAACGTCGATAGCGGAATCTTTTCATGTGAGTGCATCAACGATCCGCCGCTTGAAACCAAAACCGTCTTAAGCGCGTCCAGTGCCTTATCGGTCGCGTGATCGATCGGATGCACGTTCTTTTTTCATGCGGTCCAGCGCGCGCTGGTCTCGTGCATTCAATTTGGGCTTGGACGCGGCCACAGGATTTCGTTGGCCACCTTTTGCGGCGGGTTCTCTAAAACGATCGAGGCCCAAGTCCTGGAAGCGAGGCTGCTTAGCGAGCTTGTCGGCTGGTTTGACCGTCAGATCCTGCGGGTTAGCCGCACGACCACCCTTCGGTCGGTCAACGAGAGTTTGCAGAGGAGGGCGGCTTGTAGTCGGCTGTCGCGGGGAGGTCAGGTCGGGACGATCAAGGCCCGGATTCTCCGAGCGTGGATTTTGGTTTGCGAACTTGTCTGTTGGTTTGGCTAACACACCCTGCGGGTTAGCCGCGCGAACACCATTCGGGCGGCCAACGTGATTTTGCCGAGGAGGACGGGATGCAGCTGGCTGCAGTTGGGATATCCCGTTGGAACGATCTAGGCCCAGGTTCTTGGAGCGTGGCTTTTGCTTTGCGAGCTTGTCCGCTGGCTTGGCTGATAAGTCCCGACGGCTCGCGGCGGGACCTCGCTTCGGTTGTCTGCCGAACTGGGGCTGATCAGGGCGGATCTCGGTTGGCTCTCTATGAGGATTGTGGATGGCAGCGAGATCCTGAAGCTCTCGCCCCTGGTTATCGCGGTCGATCGCTGCCCAGTAATCGCGTTCATTCTCCTGTGCTGCGTCACGCCGCTGTCGATTAAGCTCAGGACGGCTCTTGCCCTTATCGATGCGCCGGTAGTCCACACTGCGTTCAGGACGTTTCGCACCTGGCGCATTACGCACGCGCCTCTGACGAGACTTCGGCTTGGCGCCCCGTTTATCCATCGCTTGCGAGCGGGGGCCCTCATGAATGGTCGGCTCGCGCTCGACCCCTTGCTCGGCGAGCGTCCGCCGATCAATCCGCTCGGACCGTCCGGCGCGCTCCAGCGCCTGGTTAGCGAACTTCTCCCAGCTCTCCCGCAGCTGCTCAGTGCTGCCTTTCTCGCTGGTGCCAATGACCCGCTTGCCGGTCCTGGGGTCCCTGTCCCGAAGGACAAGGTGCGCATGGGGGTTTCGGGCGTCTTTTCCTTTATCGTGGAACGCCGCAAGCCAGGGGGCCCGGCCCTGGGTGACGTACTCGGCGAAGTCCCTGACCAGTTTTATTCGCTCGGTTTGGCTCAGCTCCTTTGGAAGGGCGAGCATCACCTTGTCGATGACGCGGGCGTTCTTGCGGTCCTGGTCCTCGCAGGCCCTGAGGTACTCGGCGACTTCGCGGGGGGTCTGGCCGGGCAGGCGCGCCTTCTGCATCAGGCTCATCGCTCGGCGACGGGTGATGTAGTTAATGTGTGCGGCAGCCGTATAGGGTTCGGCCTGGGTGGATTTCCCTACAGGGCTATGGTGCAGGCTGTAAATCGCCACTTGCGGCCCCTCGCGGTGCGCCGGGTTTGCCCTGCAAACCCATAAGTGCGCACTCCCGCCGAACCTCACGGTAGCCACCCTCCCGGACCCTCGCAAGAAGAACAATGCACCGGCCCATCCCCTTCCCCGCATGGCACCCGTGTTCAGGATACGAAAGGTCGTGTCTCGCGGATTTCTGGCCGTGGGCTTGCTCGGGTGTTCAATTTCGGGGCACAACCGATGGCAGCGCCGTCTATGGCACTCTCGTGGGGCAACATGGGTATGCACAAGTCGCCGGACCGCCCGGCTTCGTTCCTGCACCGGCTCGTCGGCATCACAGATGCCGAGCCGCCGATTACCGACCAGGAATATGACCTCTACCAGCGCTTCGTAGGCAGCGTCCGGTACGGGCCAGCCGGTATCGCCAATCGCAATTATCCAAAGGCGGTCAAACGAAAGACCCGTGCGGCTGTCCGCGCGCTGGTGTCCGATCCGGGTCTCCCTGCACTTGTCGAGATGCTGGAACGGGCCAAGTCCCAGGCCATAGCCGACGAGCAAAGGCGCGAGCAAGAGAAGCAAGCCGACGAGGCCAGGGCCGAGTTACGGCGCCAGCAAGAGAAGCTCGCCGCCACCGAGGCATTCCACAACAACCAGCTGAGCGAACTGGAGTTCAGGGTAGGCCAATTCCAGCACCTCATTGGACAGGCCTCCATTCAGGAGGCCACCCTTCGAATGGAGCAGGACAGCCAAAGCGACTGGACCAAGAACAAGCGTGCCTTAAACACCAAGCTTGCGACCCAGGGTGACGCTCGGGGTGCCATGGTGTTTGGCGCCTTGGCAAGCCTGGAAAACACCGCTCGCGATAAGAGTGGTGCTCGAAAGCTGGCCGCCGGCATGGAGAGGTTCGTAATCCGGCGGAGCCTCGTGTCCATGACCGAGGCCGAGCGCGCCACGCTCCGAATGGCGGACGTGCTTGTGGCGGTTGGCCATCTTCAACCAGATGACCACTATCGTATCGCAGTACCCATCGTATGGAACGGTGGTGAATGCGCGTACGACTTCGACCAGGGGACCGAGTTTCGCCAGCGCACAGCAATGCTTGAGGTCCTCAAGCAGCTTCTCGCCGCGTCCCTCGGGACGTCGGCTGGCGCCCGTGAGTATCTGAACCAGGCCGTTCGCGCCGCTCTGGATGAAACACGCGGCTTGCCGCAGAGCCAACGCGAAATCATCGAGCGCTACCTCTTCAGTGGAAATCGCTGGATGTCGGAAGCCGAAGGACAGCAAGCCCTGGCTCGCGGCGACTTGTCGGCTTCGGCGCTGCGCATCGGCGGTTTCCCGGGCGGTAGCGACTTGCTCTATGACCTGCGCGAAAGCCTAGTCACCATCGCGCCCTCCGGCACCGGCAAAAGCCAGGCGCATGTCCTGCGTAACCTGCTCTACATGAAAGCCCCCGCCGTGGTTCTCGATATTAAGGGCGAGATGTCCGCCGCGTCGCGCCAATGGCGCGAACGTGAGGTCGGCAAGACATATGTTTTCTCGCCGCGCGACCCGGAAGCGTCTTTCCACTATAACCCCCTCGACGATATCGGCACCGATCCGGAGCAAGCATGGGAGGATGCGCGTACCCTTGCGGATCTCATCTTTAAGCCGACCGCAAAATCCCGCGACGATGCCTATTTCGAAGGCCGCGCGCGCGACCTGCTAACCACCGCATTACTCGATGTTGCCCTGGCACAGAAGGGCACCAAGCGAACCATGGCCTCGGTGCTGGAGTTGCTCTACACCTCGGAGGATGAAGAGGTAATTGCATGGTGCAAACGCCTTGAGAGGCGCAAAAGCACGCAGCTCAGGCTTCAGGCATCCGCACTGAGAGGTATGCCACTCAAGCAGCGCGAAAGCCTGCTGGATACTGCCCGGCGACATGTCGAAGTCTGGCAGTCCCCCAGTGTCTTGAAAGTTACAGCTGACACAACGTTTAATCCGGCATCCATCCGTGAGGAGAACGCCACCGTTTACCTCAAGGTCACGCTCGAAGACGTCGAACGTTATGCGAGCGTGCTTCGGGTCCTTGTTGGTCAGCTGCTACTCAAGCTCTATCGGGTCCAGCCGGAGTCCGATGCTACGGTTGTGACCTTCTTCCTCGATGAGTTACCGCGCCTGGGGCGGCTCGACGTTATCGAGCAGTCGCTCGATATGGGGCGTGGCTACGGTGTCCGCCTCTGGTTGTTCTGCCAGAATCTGGGCCAGTTGCAGACCGCGTATCCCAACGCGCAAGGCATGATGAGCAATTGCGCCATCCGCTGCTTCATGAATCCGGATGAGGATGCAGCCCGTTGGCTTTCCGAGAACCTCGGCACAAGGCATGGACTGCTGGACGGGACCCGCAAGCCTCTCGTCGAGCCCCACCAGCTCACAGGGCCGGAGTTTGCAAACCAGGTTGTCGTGTTCTCGCGCGGCCAATTGCCAGCCCGGCTCGACAAGAAGCCTGCCTTCGCCGACCCGGTTGGTAAGAACCGGATTGATGGCGTGAACGGACCTGGGCAATCGGCAGCGGTGCCCGGCCCGGCCCAATCTCCCGCCGACGCGACTACCGCTCGCACCATCTCGCCAGCGGATGAACCGGTAAATTGGGACGAGGTGCGAGGCGCTACGCCCGCACTACTCACTACCACAGCGCATACTCCCTACCAGAGAGTGCTCAACTCCTGGCAAATAGTCGGTGTGGGCGTTGCTGCTATTCTCACCCTTGCCGGGCTCGTAGCCTGGCTTGGCGGACAGGGAAACGAACTCCGGGCAGTGCGCGCCGAGAAGGAGTCTCTTGCAGCGGCGCTGAAGTCAGCCGAGCAAGCAACGCAAAGCCTCACCCGCGAGAAGGCATCATGGATAGAGAGCCTCCGCGTCTCGGAGCAAGGGCACGAGAAATTCCGCGCCGAAGCGGAGAGCGCCCGGAAAATCCTGGACCTTGAACGCAAGGACCACACAGTCACACGTGAACGGTTGACGAGCGTGCAACGCGAGCTCGAAGCCGAGAGAGCCCGCGCAGCCACTCGCGTCGTTTCTCCGACGGCGCCAATCACCACCACCGAGCCACCGGCGGCCTCAGACCCTTCAAGCATCCCCGCTGTTCAGCCATTGGATGCGGAAGTGAGAACCCTTTCTACGCCGCACGACCCGCAGATTCCACCATGGCCGAGCCAGGCGCCACTGGACGCCCAAAGACTCTGGGCACGGGCCGGTATTCCGCCGATCCCACTGCCTCCGACGGATTGCGACATGCTGGCGGGCAATCCCAACGATCCACGCCGGGTCGGCGCAGGAGCGAAATTTCCAGACCTCAAGCGCAATACCGCCGCAGCGATTCAAGCCTGTGACATGGCGCTAGTCACCTCGCCCGGCGAGCTGAGGTTCTTGTACCAAAAGGCGCGGGCGCTCTACGCCGCCAATGACCTGCGTGCGCGCGCCATTTTTGATGCGTTGATGAATGCGGGCTATCCGTCCGCGTTCGATAACGCAGCGCAGTACTTGATGCGCGAGAACCGCATGCAGGAGGCTGAAGTGCTGTTGCGCCGTGGCGTTCAGCTTCAAGACCCTGACGCGATGGTATCTCTGGCCGACGCCATCAAGACAGGAGCAGTGTCCCCACGTACTGCCAACGAAGAGATCATGCTCTACCAAATGGCCGCCAAGCTCGGGCATCAAGGAGCAAGGAACTACATCGACTCTATGCAAGCTGGCAATCCGATCTGGCACTCTTCTACTCGATAGGGGCCGTGCCGAGCCCGCTCTGCGGCTTGGCGATGGTGAGCCCTGGGCGTCGCGCGGCGGGGCTGTCAAGGGCGGCTTGGCCGCTCGTATCACCCTTGACGGTCGCGCGGAGCGGCGACACCTCGCGGGTCGGACGTCCGACATAGTGCGTTTATGGTCATCTCCGCTCCAGATAGCGAAGCCAGAGGCCGATTGCAGCGACTTTCGCGCCTGACGATACTGGTCAAGTCTTGCGAGTTTCTGCCAACGTTGGCCATGGTGCTGTTTTGCTTGCGGGTGATCTGGCTTTTTCTCCTCCTGCTCGTGCGGACGGCTTTGCGCATTTGCAGGCTCATCTACGCTCTGCTTCGTTGGCAGGGCTGGAAATTAGGGGGTGCCCTCGGCACCGCGAGATTTGCTACCCGATGGGAGTTGCTCTGGTCGGGAGTGCGAAGAGGCAACGGACCAATCGTCGGCCGCAAGGGCCGTTCTTTTTTGCGCTTCAACAAGGACGGTATGATTACCGTGTTCGCGCCAATGGGGGCTGGCAAGGGCGTAGGCATCGTCATCCCGAACCTGCTTGAGTATCGGGGCTCGGTCGTATGCACCGACATCAAGGGCGAGAACAGCGCCATCACCCGGCGACGCCGCGAACAAATGGGCGTGGTGCGTCTCCTGAATTCTTCAAACCCGGAAACGTCGGACCACTTCAACCCTCTGGACCAAATTCGCGTCGGCACCTTTCATGAGCGAGACGACGCCGAGGCGCTCGCCCGACTCATGATTGTTCCCGATGACAAGTCGGGTCACTGGGACGCCAAGGCCGAAGGCTTGCTTGCCTGCCTTATTGTCCACGTTATGAGGCTGGAGCCGGAATGCCGGAATCTCGCACAGGTTCGTTCTCTCTCTACGCTACCGCCAGAGTCTTTGCAGGAACTGCTCAAGACCATCGCCACCTCAGGACCCCGCGCTGCGGCGGAAATTGCTGCGAGCTTCCTTTCGATGGATGGTAGCGAAGAGTTTCGCAGTGTCCTCTCCAATGCCGAGAAGGCAACCAGGGTCTGGACCGCAGGGGGCCCCGCAGGTGAGATCAGCAGATACTCAGATTTCGATCTGGCAAATCTCGTCCGGCAGGTCAAAACGATCTACCTCGTGGTGGACGAGGAGAAGCTCGACATTTATGCAGGCTTCCTGCGCGTGATGGTCGGTAGCGTAATCAATGCACTGACACGCGCGAAGAATCTGCCACGGCCAAAGGCAAAGGTCTTGCTGTTGCTCGACGAGGCCGCCGCGCTCGGCAACCTGGAGCCGCTGGAACGTGGGATTGGATACCTGCGTGCCTACTGCACGCCACTGCTTGTCTTCCAGGACATGAGCCAACTTCGTTCCATCTACCGGCGCGCTGGCTCCTTCCTTGCAAATGCGACCTGCAAGGTGTTCTTCAACGTGGCAGACCTTGATGCTGCCCGGTTTGTCTCGGAGATCATCGGGCATACCACTTCGGTTTCACGTAGCGAAGGCGTCTCGCACTCTAGTCATGACCTGTTGCGGCAGCATCACTCCCTCGGACAATCGGAGGCGGCCCGGTGGTTGCTCGATCCCTCGGAAATCATGAGACTACCAGGCACCCGAGTAATTGTCCTCTACCGGAGCGACATTCTTCGCTTTCCTGTACTGGCATCGAAGGTCAATTATCGATCCTGGTGCAACTTACGCTGGCTCGGCTGGTATGACACCTGGCCCAGTTAACCGGGCATCCAGGGCCGCCCGAGCGCGAGACCTCGCAGCCGCCGCGCGGTGAGTCTGTTGGACCAAACGGTACGCCGGACCAATTGGCTTTCGCGAATGCCGAGCAGAGAGAAGAAGAGAAGGTCAAGTTCGTTGATCCAATAGGCAATCTCCGCCAGCCGCTTGAGCGCATGTGCCCTGCGAGCCGCTTCGCCACCCGTGCGCTTCCGGGCATCACGAGGTGCCTTATGGTTAGCGGCCTTCACATAGTAAGCGCGACGCTGCCGCAAGCGCGTCATTTGACGCTCCGCCCTTGCTATGGCTCTTTCATACGAACGCGCGTTGCGACTGAGCCGCTGCATTGTCCAGCGTACACGGCTGCCACGGTCGAAGTCTGGATAGCGGACCGTGCGCCGCATCGGCACCGTCCTGCCCGCCTTCTTCGTCCTCCGCCTCGGCCCCACGTTGCGCACCTTGCTCGTTGGGGGGCGCGCCACCGCCGCCTTCTTCGCCTTGGGTCCCACGTGGACTTCCGGCTCGCGCAGGAGCACCGCGGCCTCTCTCCGCCGACCCAATCTCACCGCCTCGGCGCGTTGGGCTTCGAGGCTTCTGTGATCAACTCTCGCCGGGTGGGCGCCGCGCCCGAGCGCTTTATTCTGAACATCGGCCCAAGCCCTGCGCCAGCCGATCAGCATGGCGTCACTATTCCATTCGCGCGTCTTCACGCGCCGCAGGCCTCCACCGCCTGCCTGCCGGAGTGTCAGCAGCACATGGACATGATGGTTGCGAGGGTCGTCACGCTTTTCCGGCACTGGCGCATGGATAGCAAAGTCCGCCACCATCCCAAGAGAAACGAATTGCTCTCGGATGAAGGAACGCACGAGAGCCAGGCGCTCTGCGTCAGTCAGCTCATGCGGAAGAGCCATATTTATTTCACGGGCGAGCTGGGCGTCTTTGCGGATCTCCATTTTCTCCACGGCATTCCAGAGTGCTTCCCGATCGTGCAACCATGCTGGGACGCCGTCTGGTGCCATAATTTCAGCATGCACCACGCCCCGACGACGACGATAATCCAAATCAACACCACGGCGTTCGTCCTTCAACACCACGCCCGCCCTATAGGCGGCCATCGCCACCACTGAACGCCCCTCGGATCGTTTAACCGGCTGTGCTGACAGATGATACGATGCCATATCCCTCCAAAGACTTGTCGCGGGAGCGACATCCTCTTGGCCGTTGTGTCGGCCAAGCACCTATGTCGCGCAGCGATGTATAAGTGCGCCATTCAACTTCCTGCACACTCTTTCTCCTCCTGCGTTTTTGCAATCTTGCAACAGGTGCTTTGGAGAAAGGGGTGGCGGTGAGAGCCGGGTAAGTCTCCAGGAGAATGCGATTCAGCGGACGTGTATTGTCCGATCTTTGCGCCGGGGGCAAAGCCCCCGGACCCCCTTCTCTGTTAGGCGGGCAAATGCGAAAGACGCCCCGGTTCCAAACCGGAACGCCTTTCGCGGAGATCAAGCTGCTCGAAGTTCATTGCAGGCAATTCGCATGCGTGCGGTCCCGCAGTGCTGCGCATCCAGCTCGATTCCGGCGAATGCACGGCCCGACATCTGCGCGGCAACCAATGTCGAGCCAGACCCGCAGAACGGGTCGAGTACAAGCCCCTGCGCTGGACAGAACGCTTCGATAAGTGGCTGCAATACTTTGATTGGCTTCTGAGTAGGGTGGAGGCGATTACCGGAATAGTGCCATTCGCGGACATCCTCAATCGGCTTCATCGGACGCACAGGCTCGCCCTTGGCAAGCAGATAGGCCTGTTCATGCTTGCTCTGTACAAAGCGTGCCGAGGAAGCATAGCGCTTGGTGAAGACGATGTGTCCCACCATGCGGAATCCCGCAGCGCGCCAGGCGCCGATGAACTTGTCGGCGGCATTCCAGCCGTAGAAGCTCAGGCACAGAGAGCCGGGCTTCAGCAGGCGATGCATTTCAGCGAAGGCGGGCATGAGCCAGTCGTCGCGGTCATCGTTGGCGATGGTCTGACCATCGCGAGACTGGTAGCGGCAGAGGTAGGGCGGGTCGGTGAGGATGAAGTCCACCGAGGAGGCCTTCATCCGGCGCATCACGTTGATGCAGTCACCGTGAATTACGGAGTTTTGAAGAGAGAGGCTCATAGCTGCACCTTATCGTCCAGATACTGGGCGTGCCAGGGCTCCGCGCCGGTCTCGGAGACATAGAAGTCTGCCAGGCCATTGAGGTCATAGAGGGCCTTGCCCTTGACAATGGCTTCATGCTCGTTCCCGGCAAGGACGATGGTTTCATACATCGTCCAGCTCTCGAAGCCGACGACGTAGCGCCGCGTAGCGGCGGGGCTCATCGCCCCGCCTCCGCGTCGGCCTTCGGCTCGCGAATGACCAGACGGCCATTCAGGGGCAGGCAGCTCAGCTGGATGTTGAAGCCCTTGCCGTCCTGGTGCTCCCAGGCTGCGCCGATCTTGGTCCAGAAGGCGTTGTCACCTTCACCTTCGACCACATAGACCGCGTGCGGCGCCGGTTTCTTTTCGTTGCGTTTCATCTTTGGTACTCCCGTTTGGTTTAACCGGCTGCGCCATTCGCTGCCGGACGGGATTTCTGAAGACACGAAGGATGAGCGGCGGGGCAAGGAGGCTCCGACCGAGGGACCCTCCGGGATACGGTTGGATGCCTTGCGCTGACGCGCTTCGGGTCCAGATTCCCAGTCCTCTAGGCAGCGGAGTGGATGCAGCCCCACACGGGAGTAGCCATGAGACGCAATAGAACCGCGCCAGAATGAGTTGTTTGTCGAAGTTGAGGGAGAACCCACGTGGCAGTCTTAGCGCAGCCCTGGAGCTTGATTTGGCTGGCTGAAATCCAGCTGCGAACGGATCGTGACCGTTCGACCGTCAAACGCTTAACCCCCAAGGCCGAGCAGGGTGATCAAAGCCGACTCAAACCGCGAACGGGCGGTGACCGTTCCGCTTTGTTCGTTCTCGGAATGCGTGAGGCAGTGTTTTGAACCGCGATCGAGTGACTGCTGGTAAAATCGTGGAACAGCTGAAATATTGCCTAATGACGCAGCAGGCCGTTTGCCGTCAAGACTGGTACGGGGCATCCTCCGCCCGTGATGATTCTGGGCCGAGAGGGGCAATAATTTATGCCGGTTTTGCAATGGTTAGACCGGGACAAAGATGTCAGGGCGGCAGGGGCCGTCCCTTACCGTCTCTTGGAGGCTGACGATACCCACAGCTTCGGTGACGCTGAAACGCCCAACATGCTGATCCAAGGCGACAACCTGGAGGCCCTGAAAGCGCTGCTCCCGTATTATGCCGGACGAATCAAATGCATCTTCATCGACCCGCCCTACAACACCCGCAGTGCGTTTGAGCATTACGACGATAACCTAGAGCACAGCCAATGGCTGGCTATGATGTTTCCCCGTCTGCAGCTGCTGCGTGACCTTCTCGCCGAAGACGGCTCTATCTGGATGTCGATCGACGATAATGAGGGGCATTATCTCAAAGTCATTACAGACGAGATTTTTGGTCGTAGGAATTTCGTTGCGAACGTCCTCTGGCAGAAGATCTTCTCACCCAAGAATACGGCGAGGCATTTCTCGGAAGATCACGATCACATCCTTGTCTACGCCAAGAACGGAGAGAACTGGCGTCCTAACGAAATGCCCCGTTCGGAGAAGATGAACGCGAACTACCGGAACCCCGACAATGATCCGCGTGGGCCTTGGACTTCCGGCGACGTGTCGGCACGAAATTTCTATGGCGCCGGAACCTACCCGATAACCTGTCCTAGTGGACGGGTCGTCCCCGGACCGCCCAATGGCATGTACTGGCGAGTCTCAAAGGAGAAGTTCGCCGAAATGGATGCCGATAATCGGATTTGGTGGGGCACGGACGGCAATAACACGCCACGGATCAAACGCTTTCTTTCGGAGGTCAAGCAAGGTGTCGTCCCGCAGACAATGTGGATGAACTCCGAGGTCGGAAACACGCAAGAGGCAAAGAAGGAAGTCGTCGCGTTGTTCGGCGGAGAGAATTTCATGACGCCGAAGCCTGAGCGGCTCTTGAATAGGGTTATTCATATCGCGACGAAACCCGGCGATCTCGTCCTCGACTCTTTTCTCGGCTCTGGCACGACGGCCGCTGTCGCGCACAAAATGGGACGCCAGTATATTGGCATTGAGATGGGAGAACAGGCCGTCACGCACTGTGCTCCCCGACTGCGAAAGGTCATCGAAGGCGACCAGGGCGGAGTTTCTGAAACCGTGGGCTGGAAGGGCGGCGGAGGGTTTCGTTTCTGCAAGCTTGGCGCTCCCATTTTCGACACCGAGGGCCGGATTAATTCGGAGATCCGCTTTGCACACTTGGCCGCGCACGTGTGGTTCTCGGAAACGCACACGGCCTTGCATAAGAGGGCACGCACCCCCTTGTTGGGCCAGCACAACGGCACCGCCTACTACCTGCTGTACAACGGCATTCTTGGGGATAAGCGACCGGACGGCGGTAACGTTCTAACCGCCAAGGTTCTGCATCAGTTGCCCGCCTTTAACGGGCAGAAGGTCGTCTATGGCGAGGCTTGCCGGATCGGCGCCGCGCGCCTCAAGGACCTCGGCATCATCTTCAAGCAAACGCCCTACGACTTGAAAGCTCGATAGCCATGTTCGCACTCAAAAACTATCAAGTCGCCACCCTAGCGGTGCTGAAGAGCTATCTCGAAGCCGCGCGCACCATCGGCGCGAGGCGGGCGTTCGACGAAATCGAAAGAATTGGGGTCAAAGAGAGCCGCAAGTACCGCCCGCTTGAGGGATTGGAGCCGGTACCCTACGTTTGCCTGCGACTGCCGACGGGTGGTGGAAAAACGCTGCTTTCCGCGCACACCGCCAAGATCGCCGCAGACACGTATCTTGAACGGGAGTTTCCGATCGTTCTGTGGCTGGTGCCAACTAACACCATCCGCAGTCAAACACTCGAAACTCTCAAGAAGCCGGGAAACCCAAACTATGAAGCGCTGAACGCTGCCTTCGAAGGCAAGGTACGTGTGCTCGACATTGCCGACTTCGCTCAACTTACGCCTACCGATTTGCAAACGCATCTCTGCGTCATTGTAGGCACCATGCAGACGCTCCGCGTCAGCAACACGGAGGGCCGCAAAGTTTACGCCCATAACGAAAACCTGGAGCCGCACTTTTCTAGCATTCCTACAACAGCGCCAGGACTGGAGCGGATCGAGGAGGGAGACCACAAAGGACAAATCAAATTCTCATTCCGCAACCTGCTCGCATGGCACCGCCCTCTGGTGATCGTGGATGAAGCACACAACAACACGTCCTCCCTCAGCTATGAAGTATTGCAACGGGTGAACGCCGCTTGCGTTGTGGAATTCACGGCAACGCCTGCCAACGACAGCAACGTCTTGCACAACGTCTCCGCCACCGAGCTGAAGGCGGAAGAGATGATTAAACTCCCCATTCGCTTGGTCGAGCACAAGAGCTGGGAAGATGCCGTGCGAGACAGCATTTTGACTCGGCAGCGCTTGCACGATCTGGCAAGCAAGGACAGAGACTACATCCGGCCCATTATCCTGTTCCAGGCTGAGGAGAAGGGCAAAGAGGTCACCAAGGAAGTCTTGCTCAAGCATTTGCTTGAACAGGAGAAGATCCCGCGCGATAAAATCGCCGTGGTAACGGGAGATCAGAAGGAACTCGATGGCATCAATCTGTTCGCGCGCGATTGCCCCATCGACTTTGTCATAACCGTCGAAGCGCTCAAAGAGGGGTGGGACTGCTCCTTCGCGTATGTGTTTTGCTCAGCCGCCAGCGTTCAATCCAAGAAGGATGTGGAACAGATATTGGGCCGCGTGCTGCGAATGCCCTACGCCAAGCGCCGCAATGAGCCTGACCTCAATCGCGCCTACGCTCATGTGTCACGGGCGTCGTGGCCCAACGCGGTCAAGCAGCTCCATGACCGACTTGTCGATATGGGCTTTGAGGACGGCGAAGCCGACGGGTTCATTGAGAAGGTGCCGGACCTTGGCTTGACCGGCGGCGCCAACGGCCCGCTCTTTGCCCTAACCCCACCGCCGACCATCATCGACCTCAATGAGGACATCAGCGAGCTTACGCTATCACCCGACGAACGGGCGGGAATCACGATTGAAAGAACTGAGCAGGGTAGCCGAGTGACATTCACCGGCAGTATCGATGCTTCAGCGGTCTCCCGCTTAGTGTCTGGTGTTAAGTCCGCAGAAGTTCGTGGGACCCTTGAGCTCGAAGCCAAACGGCATATTGCGGTCTGGCAGGTACACTCGTCGCCAGCCCAACGCGGTGTTCCGTTCACTGTGCCGCAACTGTGCTTCGACTTCGATGGCGCGCTTGAACTTGCGGAGCAGGATGCCTTCCTTGAGGCCCGTGGGTGGAGCTTGCTGGACTATTCTGCCGAACTCTCTGTCGCAGATTTCGCTCTTACTGAGTCCGGCGTGCAGTGGGAAATCGATCTGAACGTCACAGGTAGGATCACCGAAAAAGCTATCGGCAAGGCCGATCAATATGACCTAGATCTGGTTGATATCGGTTGGACGCAAAACGAACTCGGCCGTTGGTTGGAGCGCAAGATCAGGCAGCCGGACATTACCCAGCCCGTGTTGCTTGAGTTCGTACGGCGCGCACTGACTTATCTGGTTGAAAATCGCGGATTGCCGCTGACGGCGCTCGCCCGCTGGAAATTCATCCTCGCGAAGGTGCTGGTACAGAAAATCTGTCAGCACCGCGAGAACGCCAGTAGCGACCGATATCAGCGAGTCCTATTCAGCGCCGAGGCGGCTGTGGAGACCAGTTTCGATTTTGAATTCGACTTCACGCCAGCAGGTTATGCACCACACTGGCTGTATGTGGGCCATCCATACCAATTTCAGAAGCACTACTATCCTTCTATTGGAGAGTTAGAGAATAAGGGTGAGGAATACGAATGCGCCAAAGCCCTCGACATGACCGGGAAGGTCAAGCATTGGGTGCGTAACCTTGAACGGCGTGGCTTTTGGCTACCTCTGGCGAAATCCAAATTCTATCCCGACTTCGTCGCCGAACTGACCGATGGTCGTCTTCTGGCTTTGGAGCACAAGGGCAAGGTCTATGCGACCAACGACGACAGCAAAGAGAAATGCAATATCGGCGAGCTCTGGGAAGAAAAGAGCAACGGCAAAGCCATCTATTTAATGACCGTCCTCGAAAAGGGGAAGCCGGGTTTATTCGAGCAAATTGCAGCTAAGATCGGCTAGGTGTCTTACCTAGGCCCCGAACCTCGCGGCCTCATGCGCCTTCATGAACCGTAGGATGTTTGTGATCGCGTCGAAGATGAACCTGGCCTCAGCGTGATCCACGATCTCGTTGTCGTGGGCAAACGAACCGTTGTTGCGAACTGCATTAAAGCTCTCAAAGATGCTGATCGATGTTTTGAGGATACGCAATGAGATTTCGCGGACCGATCCTTCATTTTCGAGTGCCTTGATGTACTTTCCGGCCCGCGTATGTAGCGGGTCTTCCTTGATGAAAATGATGCCGCGCCCGCTTAGGACATGTGCAAACTTTTTCATGCAGTAGGTATGCAACCGGTCCAAGGCTGCGGCGGGACGATTGGCAGCAACATCGCGCTCGATGCCGGAGATAAGCTCCTCCAGGGTCTCATTGACGGTGAATCTCTCTAAGGCATCCGTCTTCGGGAGAATGCTTGAGCTTTCCATCGCATGAACGATTTCAAAAAAGCGCCTCTTTAGATGCGGCTCCTTGGGGTCTGTGTCTCGCTCAGGCTTCCACATATTGTCGCGGTAAATCCATAAAGTGCGTAGCGCCCTGGCGGCCGCATGTGGAGGCTCAATTTCGAGATACGTGCGCAAGCGCTTAGCTTTCGATGAACCTCCGGAGCAGTATTGGTCCTGGTCGATATCGACTTGCAGCTCGCTGTCGAAGAACTGCGAGTAGGTGCGATCGCTGAAGTCGAGCACATATCCGCTGCCCATTCCGAGGGCCTCGTCGATGACCCGCATTTCGCCAGGCTTGATCTTCGGCATGGGCGAGTCGCTATTCCGCTGCCGTGGCCGTAAGCGCAGCGACTGCGGGAGCCGCTGTGGTCACAGCGGGAGCCGAGGTAGTCCAGGGATCAGGCATTTCAAGGTCCAGAGCGCCGATTTCGCCTGCGCGCTCCATCAGCGCATTGTACTTGTCTCCGCGAACTCCCGGGTGCTTCGCGAGCATCAAGCGACGGATAACTAGATATGGGTTGAGGATCAGTGCGTAGCTCATGGGACCGGACGGACCTTCCTTGATGTCAATGAAGCCCAGGTCATGGAGGATTCTCATCCGCTCTCGCCACGTTCTTTCGCCGCGCTGGCCTGTGAAGCCAGCGTGGAAAGCCATTTCGCGCGGCTTTGAGAGCGTGACAAAGCACTCATCAAAAGCCCGACACCACAGATCAATGTAGGTGGAAGCTACAGGCCTTCCATCAGATAGATCATCCATGATGGTCATGATCAGCGGCATCGTCCGCGGAATGGTGGCGAAGCCATTGTGGTGCTTGCGCTGCCAGATGTGCCCGTCGTGGTGAGTCGGCCAGAGCCGACTGCGCAGGTCCAACTGGCGCTGGGCGATTTTTTTGCGTGGCTTAGGGAGTGGTAAAACAGGCAAAACCGCCATTATGAGTATCCTTTTTTAATGAGTTGGCCGGGTTTGGACCCCGGCCGGTTTGTCAATGATGAGCAGCTGGTACTGCGGACGCTGGGTTTGGACGCCAGGTCGTGTTCAACTCGACAACATGAACAATAATTTGAAAACGTAGTAAAATCAAAAGCTTAGATTTTGCTACTCGACATCCCGGCCGCAAAAGTTCGTCTACTCAAGATATGAGATGGCGTTTTTGTTGTCCACTCAAAGTTGAGCGTGCGCACGGCCGAAATCTTTTGTGAGGCCTGACAATGGCTTAGGTCGGAATTGCTGTGCTCGCGCGTGATCGCGGTGCTCGGGCGTGCTCGCTGGTGATCGCCCGTGCTCGGCACTCCCGCTGCGCCCGGGAGGCCCTACGAGGCTAGAATTCCGCCATCTTGAAGAGACGGCCGTCTGCACCGTCATCGTGAAGGCGAAGTACGATTTCGTCAGGCGCAAACGTAGGGGGCGACTTCTCCTCAACACGCGGGAGATCTGAAGCAATCAACGTCATTATATATTGCGTTTTCTTCGCGCTCGTCTGTTCACGCACCACCTCTAACAACGCAAGCTTCTTCCGGTCATCCAATGCCTCGAATATCCCGTCATGGTAGACAAAATGGAAGAAGCCTACATCCTCGTATACCTTCAGCAGCGCCAAATCGAAAAGGGCGCAAACTAGCTTTTTGTAGCTTGTTCCTTCTCCTTGGCTGGAGGTCTTGCCAGTTTGGCCAGCGAGACCAAGCCCTATTGTGTAGTCGAAGTTGCCGTTTGTGTTGACGAAGAAATAGAAGATGCCTTCGTGACTGAGAACACGCTGGCAATAGCCATTAAATATGCGTCGGAAGTTCTCATAGATAGTCGTAGGCCTAGCAACCATGGCCTTGATTTCATCGACAACTCTACCTCGCTCGCGTTCGCTCTCGCGCACCTGTCGCGCGGTTGCCACTACAATTTCTAGCTTCTTCCGTTGCTCTTCGAGGTATACTAGCTGAGCCTTCTGCTCGGATACCTCCCGCTGCAAGGTCTTAAATTTATCAAACGTATCGGTGCTGCGAAGCACACGAAGCTGCACTTCCCGTCGCTTGTCTAATTCGCTTTTACGCGCCTCGAGCTCAAGACGCTGGTTGTCAAGCGTTGTCCGACGTGTTCGGAGGGCGGCGTTACGTTCGCGCGTAACCTTTTTGTTGAAATCCACTAGCTCCTCATACTGCTTCTTCACCTGTCCGGCAAAGAAGACATTAGATTCAGAGAAGATCGTAGCGACCTCGTCAAGGTCAAAGCGGTCCTTGTGTTCAAGAGCAACGTCGATCTGTCGGATGTCATAAGTGACATTATAAAGGCGCTCATTGATGTCGGAGATCTCGCTCTCAACCTCATCAACGAGGTGTTTCATCATTCGTCGCTCCTCAGCATCAAACTCGAAAGCGTCAAGCTGAGATTCTAGCTCTTCCACTTGTTGGCGGAGAACAGAGATTTGGGCTTGTAGCTTCGGTAAATCCTCTTCAGCATATTGGACCGCCGCCGCCTGCTCAGCCTGTCGTTGCTTGAGGGAACTGATGGAATCATCAAGTTCGTATTTGCGCTGAACCGAGGATTCATTAAATCCAAAGAGGTGAGCCACGAACGGCTTCCAATAAGCGTCCTTCCCCATTTGGAATTTTTGGAGCTGCAGCTCGTCGCTGAAGTCGCCTTGCGCCCTCAAAAAATACGTGATGGCCATACGATAGTCGTAGGGCTTAAGAATTTTGAGGTCGAGCCATCCGTCCAGCAACTTGATGGCCTCGGCGTTGCTAAGTTCCGGGTGGTCCCATTGATCGTCGGGCAAATCAACCAGCCGCCTGCCGCATTCAGCATGGCGCGTCAGGGCGATTTTGTTCGGATTGTCAGGCCCTCGTCGAACAGTGGCGAAGTCGCCCGAGTTCAGGCGGATCTCGATGAAGAGATGAAGGCCAGAGAACCGATCCTGGTGCTTGACCAGGAATTGCTCCGGCGCCGTTCCTTTGAGCATCAAGAATTCGATTAGATGAAGAAGGGTGGTTTTGCCGAGGTTGTGGGAGTCGCGCTTCTTGTCCTTCGGCTTCTTTACGTCTCCAAATATGACGTTGAGCCGATTTGCGTGTTCCCCAAAATTGAAATCGATTGGATGAAAGAGGTCATCCTTGTTTGAGTAGATGCGACTGATCTGCATGTCAGTTCGCTCTATATTCGATTACATCGTTTTTCTCATGATATTCAATTTTGCCGAGCAAATACAAGAAGCTCAAAGCGGGCAGGAAGGTGACGTCTCCATCGCCGCCGACGCGCCTGACTACAATGCCACGCAACCGCTCGAACTCGATGACGCCGCGCTTCTTCAACTCGCGCAGCATAATGGATGCGATCCTGATCACTGAAACGTCGAGGTTGAGGTGTTTCCTAGGCGTGAGCATTGTCTGTCAGTGTGGTTGTTGAAAGCTTCTTAGATCCGATGTCACAGTTGGCGTACATGTAATGGAGCATGACGCTGATCATACGCCTTTTCCCTTTCAGGGCTGCACGCTTCTTTTGGATCTCCTCAATCAAAAAGGCAAAAACATTGTCGAACGTTGCAAACTCGGCACGGGCGGCGAGTATCTTCTGCTTTAGTTCATCGGCGCTGTCATGATAGAGGGCGGCTACTAGAGTATTGCGGGGATTCTTCAGGAAATGGTCAATCCGCGCAAAGTGAGGGAACGAGTTGTTGACGATGATCTGATTGTAGTAATCGTCTGACAATCCATTGATTTTGTTCTTCTCCTCTCGCAGCTTCAGCTTTTCAAAGTCTCTAGCGCTGTTGAAGGCAGTGACCTCGGTCCCATCTGCGTATTCGTGCACCGCACCGATTACTTCGATCAGTTCGTCAGGCTCAAAGCGGAACGGGCTGGAATCTTTTCGGTTCGGAAGCCATTCCCGGATATGCTCCATCTCATCGAGAGCGGTATTGAGACGCTCAATCCCGATGATATGAGCACTTTCAATACCGAGTGCGAGGAGGCTCGCTATCAGCTTCTCGTCTGCACCTCCAGTATAGCGCCGGTTGGTGAAAACCAGGTAGTGGTCACATAGTCCCTTCTTTGCGAGCCGCCTTATTTTCGTGTGCTCCTTCTTAAGCAGACGCTCAAAGTCTTTGTCCGAGCAAGACTTGTCGAATACGGCCACGTGCTTGGCTTGGAGAACAACCTGCCCCTGGAGAGGCAGGCTGGCGCTCGGAAAGCATTCGGCTTTGCCGCTGAACTTGCCGTCACGACCGCCATCGCGACCGGGCGCAAATGGCGTGACGCCTTGACCCAACCATTTGATACAGATCTTGACGACGAGTTCTTCGAACTCACCTTCGCTCAATTCATAGAGGCGGTAATCGCGACGCATCCAATACCTTGTTCTAAATAGATTTAAGTGACTACCATCCTGACGCGTTTTTGGGCTTTGTGGTGCCGCGTGCAGCTAAGAGAATCACGTCAATAACGCAGTAGTTGCATGATGGCGCCATCTCGCTCGACGGATCAATCGGAAAATAGTGGTGCGGGCGGCCGGACTCGAACCGGCACAGGCCTTACGGCCCTACGGATTTTCGTACCACTTCGGCTTTCGCCGCCGCCATCTGGCGTTCGTGGTCTGGACTATCCCTTCACCTTGGCTTGGAAGCGTTAGGTGCTGCCCGTCTAGTCTCTACACCTTCCCCCTGGCGGGGGCTTGGCTCGGGATTGCCAGTTAAGGTTTCCCCGACTTTGAGCAGTTCTACTCCTGGGGTTTCCCCCAGGGCACTCAATGGCTTAAGTCCGATGCGTCTACCAATTTCGCCACGCCCGCATAGGCCCATCTATACGGCGCAATTCGCCTAAGGCCAAGAGAATCCAACGGATTTCGCACATGCTTTGGGCAACCTACCGCAGGGTTGCCAGCTCTCCTCGGCGGATTTCTGCCACTTCCTTCCTTGGCGGCTTCTTCTTCCGAACGTTGATGGCGCTGGCGTCCAGTACGTCCTTGAGGTGGGCGGCGTAGTATTTCTCGATCATCTCAACGCTGGTCCGGCAGTTCTTGGCCAGCATATAGATGTCGGCACCCTCCATCAGACGGAAGCAGATGTAAGTGTGCCGCAGGCTGTAGAGAGTGCGCGGCCGACCTTCACGGTCGGTTTTCAAGCCTTCTTCCTCCAAAACCCGCTTGAACATCGCATGGTGATAATTGGGAAAGATCCGGTCGGTCGGCTGGGGCTTGTTGCGCTTCTTCAAGCGCTCGAACACCGGCACGGCATTCTGCGTGCTCTTGCAAGGTCCGTAGCCGCGCTTTCCGCGTACCTCGATCTCAAGAATGGTCTCCTGTGTGCCTTCATCGAAGGCCACGGTGACGTCCCGGTATTCCAGCCGCATCACTTCATCCGGCCGCAGGCCGGTATTGCTCATGAAGAGGACGAGGTCGTGCAACTGCTCGCCCCACCACTTGTACTTATTGTTCTTGGGCTTCCGGGCCCTCCGCCCGGTCGCTTGGTAAAGCTGTCGGTATTCATCGCGGGAGAACCAGGCGCGATGTGAGATTTTGCCGTTCTTGCGATAAGGCTCTGAAAGATCGGGCATTGAAGTCAGCCATTGATGGCGCAATGCCGTTTTCAAGATTTGCCTCAAGCAGACAATCTCTTGGTGCGTCGTCGTGCGGGCAGGCGGCTTTCCCCACTGCTCCTTCGCCTGTGCGATGCGATGCATGCGGTATTCGTTCACGAGACCGCCGGTTATCTCTGAGAGGCCTTTCTTACCGAAGAAGGGAATGAGGTACTTACGCGCCCGGCGCTCGTGGCCTTTAACGTAGATGGCGTTGCGCTGACCTTCCGTCAGCACCGGAAACTCTTCCAGAAACTTCTCTGCTGCCGCCTGGAAGGTCTTCTCCTTCTTGCGAGCGGTGACTTTTTCCAAGTCACCGCTCCTCACCATCCCGCGTAGCTTGAGATACCACTCCTCGGCGACTTCCTCGGCCTGCCGGAGGTCGTCCTTCTCCGTGGCGGCTCGGTATTGCTTCCCTTCGATTGTCGCCGAGCAATGGTACCGGCCGCGCGTCCCGCGCCGATACAAGTGGACCTTTCCACCAAGGATGATGTGGTTCTTTTGCTTGTCTGCCCTTTGCAGCGCGATCTCGTCCATGACGCTTGTCTTTCGTTGGCTCACTAGCTGCACGCCGAGCGTGCTAAAACTCGTGCTGTGCTAACGTTGTGCTATGGAAAGAGGTCTCGTCAATTCAACTAACGTGGTGATTTATCGTACCTTTTTTACCTTAGCCATTGAATGGTAAGGATTTTAAGTCCCTTGCGTCTACCAATTCCGCCATGCCCGCTTGATCCAACGAGATCAGCCACTTAAGTCCCTTGCCGGCGGTCTGGAATTGGCATTTGCAGGCCGGAGGGATGGTTCTTCCTTAGGCGAGCCGGCGGCACAAGGCAAAGCCTCAATCCGGACATCTGTTGTTGCTTTAGGCATTCTCAATCGACGGGGACTATTCATCCGGCATGTCAGCTTTGATCCAATATCGCCTGCGCCCGTGCTGCGTGGTCGCCGCGCTGCTCGCGGCCGACTTCGCGCTGTCCGGCTGCGCCGGCATGAGCGAGACGGTCGCTCCGGCCTTTGCCGATCCCGCCAAGTACGAATTGTACGATTGCAAGCAGCTCGAAGGCGAGCGCAAGTCGATCGCCAACCGCACCGGCGATTTGCAGAGGCTGATGGACAAGGCACAGACCGGCGCGGGCGGCGCCGTGGTGTCGGAGCTTGCCTATCGCAACGACTACATCGCAGTACGCGGGCAGGCGCAGATGGCCGATGACGCTTGGCGCCGCAACAAGTGCCGGGAAACGCCCCCCGAGGCGACGCCGGCCGCCGCGGCGCCCGCAGCCAATCCTGGCCCGAAATCGACAAGAGCCGTGCGCTGAAACGTCCTGACATCAGCGCCTCGCGTCAGGGCCGCCAGCCGTAGATCCAGTCCTGCCGTGCCAGCATGCGTTCCGGGCCGAGGGCGCGGACCGCAAGATCGCGCGCGAACGCGAGCGGCCCACTGAAATGATAGATGCGGCCCTGCTGCCGCGCGGTCCGCTGCACCCGCCGCACGCGCGCCTGGCGCGTCCGGCCGTATTGTCTCAGCGCTGCCGTGATGCCCGCGGTGGTCTCGGCGATCTCAGGGCTCAAATGCTGCGCGAGCACTGCGGCGTCCTCGATCGCCATGCCGGCGCCCTGGGCCGCAAACGGCAGCATCGCATGCACGGCGTCGCCGAGCAGCGCGACCGGGCCTTTGCTCCAGGGGCAGTCGTCGGGGACGCCGAACAGCGCCCATTTCCGCCAGCTGTCGACTGTGGCGAGCATCATGCGCGCCGGCGGCGGCCAGCGCGGCGCGGCGAAGGCGTCCAGCACTTCGCGGGGATCGCCGGGCGTGCTCCAGCCCGGCCTGTTCCAGGTGCCCGGCAGCACCGCGACCACGTTGATCTGGCGTCCGCCCGCGATCGGGTAGGCGACGAGATGGGCATTCGGGCCCATCCAGAGCTGGACCCGGCGCGCTGTGTAGTCCTTCGGCAGTTGCGTGGCATCGAGCGTACCGCGCCAGGCAATCAGCCCGGAGAAGCGCGGCTGCACCTCGGGGAATAGATGCTGGCGCACCGTCGACCAGATACCGTCGGCGCCGATCAGCGCACTGGCGAGATCGCTGCGCCGGATCGTGCCGCTGCGATGAACCACCGTCAGCCCCTTCACGTGAGGCGCGACGTCTTCGAAGGTCGCGCCGAGTTTCAGGTCGATATCGGGATGGTCGGAAACTGCGCCGGCGAGGGCGGATTGCAGGTCGGCGCGGTGCACCACCCAATAGGGAGCGCCGGCGCGCTCGGCGGCGGCTTCTCCCAGCGGCATGCGCAAAAGCTCGCCGCCGGCCCGCGCGCTCATGATCGAGACCGCCTCCGGGATCACGGCGCGCAACTTGAGGCGCTCGGTGAGGCCGAGCTCGACCAGCACGCGGCTGGCGTTGGGGGAGAGTTGCAGACCGGCGCCGACTTCCTCGAGCCGCTCGGCCTTTTCCAGCACGATGATGCGGAAGCCGCGGGCCGCGAGCGCAAGCGCAGCCGTCAGTCCACCGATGCCGGCACCGGCAATGACAATCGTTCGGGAGAGCGCCACCCCTGGCCGATGGAAGCGGTCAGGCCACCTTGTCCTTCAGGACGCATTCCGGCGGACGCGCTTCGCCCGCCTTCAGGTCGGCGGCGAAACGGTACAGCGTCGAGCAGTAGGGGCAGATGATCTCGTTGTCGTTGCCGAGGTCGAGGAAGACGTGCGGATGATCGAACGGAGGGTTGGCGCCCACGCACATGAACTCTTGCGAGCCGATCTCGATGACGGGGACACCGGCATCGTTGTGGAAGTGCGGGACGACATGGTCGGACATCGTACTCATCCTGGAGTGGCAATGGCGGCAGACACAATCACGACTGCCGCGGCATTATTAAGGCGCCGCGGACCATACTGGTGGGTGGAGATGATTGCTAGTCCAGCGGAACCGAAAGCTCCGCAATGCCCCATGCTCATTTGCTCATGCAAATTCGACACAATCTTGCGGCCTGAGAGAAGCCCTTCTTTCGTCGGGGACGTTGTGTCGCAATTTTGGCATACTATGTCTGTGGACGAGCGTAATTGCGACGAAAGACAACCGTTAGGCGTCAACGATCTCAGGACCGTCCAGGCTCTCCGCATGAAGTGGTTGCGAATCAGCACAGCGTTGACCGGTATCGCGGCATGCGGCTTCATGCTCGCGCAGGTAGCACCGCACGCCCGCGAGGCCGGGGCGATTCTGGCCGCCCAGGACGATCCCGCCGCGCTCTCAGAGATCAAGCTCGACGCGCTGCTGCGGCACAACGACCGCCTGATTCAAGACAACATCGAGGTCGCGCTCGCATCGGGCGATGCCGATCTTGCCGACAGTTTTGTCGCACTGGCGCGCGACCGCAACATCGCGCTGCCTGACGACCTCCTGAGCCATGTCGGTGACGCGGTCAAAGCCGAAAACTCCACCTCGCATTTCGCAAAACGGTTTGCCGCCGGTCTCGTTACCGGCAACGCGGATGATGTTGCGAGCTTGTCGGGAACCGTGGCCGGCGATCTCTTCGTCATCGGTGACATCAGGGACGTCGTCCGCGAGGGCAAGCACCTCGCCATGGGCGAGGAGACCGATCGCCTGGTGCTGGGCCTTGCGGCCGCGGGTCTCGCGGTCACGGCCGTGACCTACGTCTCCGTCGGCGGTGCCGCGCCGGTTCGCGCCGGGCTGACGCTGGTGAAGGACGCGCGCAAGGTCGGCCGGCTCGGCGAGGGACTAGCGGCATGGGCCGGCCGGTCCGCGCGCGAGGTCGTCGATACGCCGATGCTCCAGAACGCGGTTGCCTCCGGCTCGGTGCTGCGGCCGGGCCAGACCTTGAGCGCGATCAAGGCCGCGTTCCGCGCCGAGAAGGCCGGCGCGCTGGTTCGGCTCGGCAAGGATGTCACGCGCGTGGTCGAGAAGACCGGCACGCGCGGCGCGATGGATAGCTTGCGCATCGCTGAAGGTCCCAAGGACGTCGCACGCGCGGCGCGGCTCGCGGAAGCGCAGGGCGGCAAGACGCGCGCGATTCTGAAGCTGCTCGGCCGCGGCGCGCTGCTGCTGATCGGCGGGGCGTTCAATCTTGCACTCTGGCTGTTCGGTGCGGCGTTGACGCTGCTCGGCCTGTTGTCCTCGATCAAGGCGACGACGGAGCGCCTGACCCAGGCCTGGTGCGATCGCAGACGGGCGCGGCGACTTCGCCGGGCGCGGATCGCCGCCGAAGCCGTTCTGGCAAGCCCTGCCATCACGGCCTAAGATACCTCTTCCCCTCAAGATTGCGGAACTGATGATGCCGAGCTTTCACAACGGCGCCGTTGAAATTGCCTATCTCGACGAAGGCGAGGGCGATCCGATCATCCTGGTGCACGGCTTTGCCTCCAGCAAGAACGTGAACTGGGTCTATCCGACCTGGGTCTCGGAGCTGCGCAAGAACGGCCGCCGTGTCATTGCGCTCGACAATCGCGGCCATGGCGAAAGCGCAAAGCTCTACGAGCCCGCGCAGTACTCCATCCCGACCATGGCCGGCGACGTGCTCGCGCTGATGGATCACCTCGCCATCCCGCAGGCCGATCTCATGGGCTATTCGATGGGCGGACGGATGACGGCCTGGCTCTCCCTCAACGAGCCGCAGCGCCTGCGTTCGGCAATCCTTGGCGGCATCGGCATCGGCGGCCTGATCGAGGGCACCGGGCCCGGCGAGAACGTCGCGAAGGCGCTGGAAGCGCCCTCGCTCGACGACGTCTCCGATCCCGTCGGACGCACGTTTCGTGCTTTTGCAGACCAAACCCGTTCCGACCGCAAGGCGCTGGCCGCCTGCCTGCGCGGCACGCGCGATCTCATGACGAAGGACGAAGCCGCGCGCATCGACGTGCCCGTGCTGATCGCGGTCGGCAGCACCGACGACGTCGCGGGTTCGGCCAGCGCACTCGGTGCCATCATCCCGGGTTCGGAAGTGCTCGATATTCCCGGTCGCGATCACATGCGCGCAGTCGGCGACAAGGTCTACAAGACTGGCGTGCTCGATTTCCTCTCACGCCGCGCCTGAGGCGATGAGGCGGTTTCAGCTATCCTGAAATGTCTCGTTACAGTGGGCCATCCACTCCCTTCGGCAACCGTCCATTCCTGTACCTAGGGATCGGGGTTCGCTAAGGGCGCATATGAGACTCAGCTCGAAGCCACAGCTTTATCGAGGTCAATCGGATACTTGCAATTCCGATCCGTCCAACTGCGCACGGGCTCCGTCGGCGCGTCGCGCAGCCCGGTAACGGCCGGGCGACTGACCAATGTGCCGGTGAAACAACTTCGAAAACGCCGCTGCAGTCTCGTAACCGATCCGGTTGGCAATCCGTGCGATCGGTTCGTCGCTGGTTTCCAGCAGGAACGCCGCCTCCGCCATCCGGCGTTCGATCACATAACGTTGCATGGGCTGGCCCACGAGCCTAGTGAAGCGCGCCGAAAATGCCGAGCGGCCGAGCCCGACGCGACGGCCTAGGTCGCTCAGCGTCCAAAGCTGCTCCGGACTTTCGTGAATCAGCTTCAGCGCCGGTCCGATATGGGGGTCAGAAATGGCCCCGATCCAGCCGCCTTGCCCGGGACTGAGAGACGCGATCCAGCTTCGCAGCACCTCGACGAAGAGCACTTCCGTCAGTCGTGAAAGCGCGACGCCTTGGCCAGGACGCTCGAGCGCGGACTCGCTCATCATGCGGCGCAGGATGGCTTCAAGCCAACCACGGTCGGACGTCGGCTTCAGCAAGAGCACGGGTGGAAGCAACTCCAGCACGCTGCCAAACGTCGGCCGCGACACCGTGAAATTGCCGCAGAGCATGGTCGAGAGCGGCTTTGCACGGCTGCCGTGACGAACGAATCCGAGGCGTGGCGACGACCGTTCGATATCCACGATGCGCAAAGGCTCGGCCCGGCGATCCGAATAAAACACATGGGGCTCGCCACGTGTGATGACGACAAAATCGCCCCCGGTGATCTGGATTTCCTCTCCCTGTTCGAGCGCGAGGGTCGCTGAACCTTGGCTGAGATAGTGAAACAGGGCGTAGGGGCGCGCCGGCAACTCAAGATGCCAGGGATGGCCGAGCTCGAAGTGAAAGAGCAGCGTCCCGCCGAGACGAACCCGATCGAGCACCTGGGTGAGTATATCCATCCCCCGAGACTAGAACCGCGGACGATCGGACACAAGACACGGACGATTGGTCCCTATCGTCCGAGAGGTCCACGGAATACGTCATGCCACGGCGGGCCGACGGGACGTGCGGCAACCATTTCGCCAACGGCAGATGGAAGAACCGCGACCTTGCTGGAAACGCCTGTCCATTCCCCCGGACTACTTTCGTCCGACATGCCAACAGGAACAAACAATGCGAACTATTCTCCTCTCAGCCGCCACCGTCCTCCTGGCCGGAACGACGTTGGTCGGAGCCGTACATTCCGCCGAACTGCCCAAGGGGGCAGCGCACAACGTCGTGCTCGTGCACGGCGCCTTCGTAGACCAGACGAGCTGGCAGCCGGTTGCCGATATTCTCACCAAGAAAGGCTACAACGTCACGCTCGTCGAAAATCCACTCACTTCGCTCGCCGCCGACGTCGATGCGACCAAACAGGCGCTCGCGAAGCAAGCCGGCAGGACCGTTCTGGTCGGCCACTCATGGGGCGGCGTGGTGATCACGCAAGCCGGCAACGATCCCAAGGTTTCGGCGCTGGTTTATGTGTCCGCCTTTGCGCCGGAGGTCGGTGAATCCCTGGCGTCGCTGGCAAAGGCCGGTCCGCCGACCGAAGGCGGCAAGGCGATCCACCCCGATGCGAAGGGCAATCTGTACATCGATCCAAAGGTGTTTCCGTCAGCCGTCGCGGCTGACCTTCCTCCGGAGATCGCCGCGCACCTGGCCAACTCGCAGCTTCCGCTGAACCACGTTGCATTCGAAGCCCCGGTCGACGTTGCGGCCTGGCATGACAAGCCGACGTTCTACGTCATCAGCACGAAGGACAAAGTCCTCGCGCCCGAGGCCCAGAAGTCGTTCGCGGCCAGGATCCACGCCCAGACGACGGAAGTCACCGGCAGCCATGCCTCGCTCGTCGTCCATGCGAAGCAGGTCGCTGAGGTGATCGAAAAAGCCGCCCTCACGAGGTGACGGTGCCGCTCCCGGCGCTGTGGCGCCGGGAGCCCGCGCGCTCCCGCTCGACCATTTTAAGCCAGGCATCCGTAGAGTGCTGAAACGTCCTGACGACACTTCAGCTCACGGACGTGAACACCTCCAATCGCGGAAACGCAACAAGTGTTGTCATGATGTGAGCGACGCATTGGAACGGACATTCCTGCATGTATAAGTCACTTCTTGTCACCCTCACTGCTGTGGCTCTTACCACCGTGTCTGCCGCGTCTGCTCCCGCCGTCAGCAGAGAGCCGCTGAATGCTGCGACGCTCAGCGCAATCAAATCGAAGTTCGGCAGGCTGATGGAATTGGCAAACAAGCATGATTTCAAGGCTCTGTATCGGATGTTCTGGCAATCGCCCTCGGCCCTTTTGGTGGCCAAGAGCGCGATCCCGTCCGAGGGAAACTGGGCCGGCTTTTGGGGTAACGCGGCGATTGATCAATAGCTGCATGATATCGGTAGCCCGGTCCGGTCGTACTCGAGCCAGATTTTTCGAAGCTCAGGGTTGTCGGCCTGACGCGCGACGTCGCCGAGTCCTATGTGCCGATGACCATCACCGTCTCTTATGCGGGGCAAGATGGAACAGCCAGGCCGTTTCTCATGATCAGCAACTGGCTTCGCGTCGGGAAGGACTGGAGGGTCGCTTCCGAAATCATTCTTCCGGTGCCGGCGGCACCGGCACAAAGAGCTAGCCGCGGAACGCCTCAGTGGTTGTACGGCACTGACCGTCTCGCACTTGGGTCCGTTTTCACGCAGCCGGCTGACTAACGGCTGGTCGTGCTCATGCCACCGCCCCGCCGCGTGTGCCGATTTGCGGGGGCGATGAAGGGCTCCAAACACCCTTGAGAACGAACGATGCGCTGGTCTTACTGGATAAACGCGATCGCTGCTCGGACGAAACCAGGCACGATGGCGCTTCACCCCAATCTCACCGCGCTTTGCTGTCTTCCCCAAGGCGGCGCGCCAGCGCCATCAGCACGGTGAAGGTCGCAACCCACACCATCCGCGCGCCGTAGCGGTCGTGCGGGCCGGAGATCACGCCGCAGATGAAGGCATTGCCGAGCAGCGCCAGCGTGATGGTCGCCGCCAGCAAGGTCAGGTCGTCGAGCCGGCGGTTCGCGAGGGCATGCGCCAGCAGCGCGACCAGCGCCAGCATCGAGGCCAGCGCGACGGGAACGTGCAGCCAGTTGATGGTGTCGAAATCCAGTCCCCAATTCTGCTGGCGCGCGGCGCGCATCGGCGCGGCCTGCGAGGGGACATAACGTTCGATGATGCCGCGGGTGTGCGGGATCCAGCCATTGGTGCCTTCGCCGGTCGCCACATGGAGCAATTGCCGTCCCAGCGCCCGCAACGCCGCGCCGGCCTGCCAGACAGGATAGTCGGCGAGCGAACCCACGACGATGCTGCCCATCTCGTCGTTCATGCCTTCGAAGCGGCCGAGCGTGTTGAACATGCTCTTGCCCCACAGGAATTCGTCGGCGCTCGCCGGCAATTGGTCGCGATAGGGGCAGAGCTTGAGTTTTTCGCGTGGGCAATGGTCATTGAGATAACGCGCAACGATGCCGTCCTGCATCATGCGGCCGAAGGCGACGCCGGTGCCGCCGGGCGTCCACGTCCATTTGCCCGACAAGGCATGGTTCGCCGACACCAGCATCAGGCCGCCGGCGACGATGGTGAGGCTCGCTTGGACCAATCCGGCGATCGGAAGTCGGCGCCCCAGCAACGGCCGCGCCATCCAGCCGGCGAGGCAGAGCCCGAGCAGCACGCCGAGCGTGGCGCTGTGGGTCGCGGCGGCAAAGGCGGTGAAAACGAACAGCGAGATCTTTTCGAGCGCCGAGGTCCGCTGCCCACCGATGACCAGCAGGAATAGCGACAGCACCGACAGGCCTGCAAAAATGTCGGTGAGCAGCATGCTCGCAAGCCAGGGCAGCGCAGTCGACAGGATCAGGAGCAGGCTGATCACGACGAAACGGAACGTCTGCATCATCGAGAGCACGCGCAAGGTGAGCTGCAACAGCCACAGCGTGGCCAGCGACTGGACCGCGAGGTTGATCCAGAACCCTGAACTTTCGCCATAGTGCAGATAGATGCCGAACACGGTGGAGCGGCTCGGGACGAGATAGCCCTCGTACCAGCGCGCCAGATAGCCTCCGGTATCCCATTGCAACAGCGGATAGCCGTTCCAGAATGCCGGCGCGATCAACAGGAGCGGCAAGGCGATGGCGGCGAGCCGCAGCCAGAGTGAGCCCGCGGCGCCCGCGCGCACATGATCGGTGGTGATGGTCAAATCCGCTCCGTCCTCACTCGGACCATGCCCGCAATAACGGTTGAGGCGGAATTCACCAATAGTTTGACGCCGCCCGGCTTGAATTTGGCGAAACCCTGACCATTTTGAGCCGACCTTGCGGCCCGGGGTGTCGGAAGAAACTGTTGTGATTCAACGCGTTGGCATGCCCCCGCCGGACAACGCACTGTTCACTCTCAGGCAAGCCCGTCAGGACTTTGTCGCCTAGACTGTGTTATAGAACCAGTGAAACGAGCCAATTCGAAAGAGCAGATCTCATGGCAGTGCATCAGGTCAATCCGGGAGGAAAGCTTGCAACGCTTGATCCGATCTGGGATCGGATCCGCGGCGAAGCGGAGGACATCGTCCATCGCGAGCCGGAGCTTGCGACCTTCATCTATTCGACGGTGCTGCATCACAGCCGCCTGGAAGATGCGGTGATCCATCGAGTCGCCGACCGGCTCGATCATTCCGCGCTGTCGGGCGATCTCGTGCGCCAGACCTATGACGAGGCGCTGCGCGACGATCCCGATCTCGGCAACGCCTTCCGCGCCGATCTCGTCGCCGTCTACGATCGCGACCCCGCGACCTCGCGCTTCATCGATCCCTTGCTCTATTTCAAGGGCTTTCACGCCATCCAGACCCACCGCCTCGCGCATTGGCTCTATCTGAAGGGCCGCAAGGATTTTGCGTATTATCTGCAGAGCCGGGCGTCTGCGGTATTCCAGACCGACATCAATCCCGCCGCGCGCATCGGCCGCGGCATCTTCCTCGACCACGCCACCGGCTTCGTCTGCGGTGAGACTGCGCTGATCGAGGACGACGTCTCGATCCTGCATGGCGTTACGCTCGGCGGCACCGGCAAGGAGAACGAGGACCGCCATCCGAAAATCCGCCACGGCGTCCTGATCGGCGCCGGCGCGAAGATCCTCGGCAACATCGAGATTGGTCATTGCGCGCGCATCGCGGCGGGCTCGGTCGTGGTCAAACCGGTGCCGCACAACGTGACGGTCGCAGGCGTGCCTGCCAAGGTCGTCGGCGAAGCCGGCTGTGCCGAGCCGTCGCGCACCATGGATCAGATGATCAACGCCATGGGACTCTGAGATGGGCCTCTGAGGCGGGCCTTCGAGCTTGTCGGAAGGGGCGGATTTTCCGCCCCTTTCGTCCCAAAAATTCTTTGGCAATTCATGCTGGCGGTTGGTCGCGGCTCGTCCTAAAACCCGCGCCAACCCAGATTTCGATTGGAGACTTGCCGTGGACGTCAAGGAAGTTAGGAAGCTCGACGCGTATTTGAAGCGCGTATTCGGCAATCCCAAGATCCGCGTCGTGCCGCGGCCAAAGAAGGATGATTCCGCCGAGGTCTATATCGGCGAGGAATTCATCGGTGTGCTCTTCGTCGACGACGAGGACGATGATCGCTCGTTCCAATTCCAGATGGCGATCCTCGAGGACGACCTCGTCGACCAGGAATAGTTCGGCGATCGTCTCGCTCAACGGGGCCGCGCGGGCGCGGCTCCATGCCTTTGCTTTCTTGCAAGAACATATTTCTGCAAGGGTGATGTTCAGCTCAGGTCGTGCAGGTCTTTTCCGAGGGGAGGTGTCAGACGAAACGTCGAGAATACGACTTCTAGCCCCGCCCGTTCGGGTGTGCAGGCCATCGGTCCCACAAGGTAGGAGTTTGCTTTAGGAAACGCCGCCAGCCGCATGAGGGGCCAGGATTTGCCGTCGGCCGAAACCTGCAGACGAAGGACACCGTTGGCGATGGTCGCGCGGACCCAGAAGTCGCTGGCATTATGCTCATAGGGTGCTGTCGCCCAGTCTGATTGCCCGTTTGTCAGCACGCTCGCGAGCATAGCGCGGCCATCTGACAATTCGATTCCGGCTTTGACCCAATGATGCGCGTCGAGGCGCACCATGATGCCCGCCTGATCATAGAGCGCCCGGAAATCGCCCTGAACACGCAAATCTGCGGTGAATGCTTCGCCTGTCGGAAAGCCCAGGAAATGTCCGCTATCGCGATTGAAGCCGTAATGGGTTTCGCGCCAGAAATCCGTGGCCTTGTCCGTGAGGATCCGCAGGTCATCACCCTCTGCCGCCCATCGCTGCGGTTCATTTAGCCACACACCGTCACTTCTACGGAGAATCATGACTAACCTCTGTCGCGGATGCCTGCCGGTTCGGCCGTGAGTCGGACGAGCACGGCATCGTGCATTGAGATGAAAAGGCAATGTAGCCGAGATTGCTTCGCTTCGCTCGCAAGGACGAGCAACAGCTTCACCGCCGCCCCATCCTGACACCATACGCGCGAAGCTGACTTCGAAAAATACGAAGCATTACAGGAGCTTGGCTACTGTGCATGGGGTTGTTTTCGCAGTTTTTGTTTTGGAGGCGCAGGTCGCGCGGTCGCGTTCAGCCCTTCGGGCCGCGCAGCTGCGCCGTCAGTTTCTCCATCGCTTCCGCCGTATCGCGCCACTGCGACAGCCAGCTGCGCGGAAAGCGGAAGGTGAGGTCGGCGCCGCCGACGCGGCGTTCGGCGAGGCACATGCCGGGCGTCGCACCATCGCGCGTGCAGCGCGCGGTCAGCGCGGGACTTGCGGCAGAATAGAGATCCTCGGTGCCGTAAGGCGTGTCAGCGCGGAATATCCGCATCGTCAGCCCGTCCTGAGGCATTGCCGCGGCCTGGTCGAGATAGCGTGGATAAATCGTGGCGGTGCGCTGCTCGGGCGAGAGCGCATCGCGATGCGCGGCGATCGACAGGAAGATGCGGTCGATCGGCTGCATCGCCGCATCCACGCTATCGGCGGTGACGTGCTTCGGCGCGCCCGGCGGCTCCAGCGAAGGATACAGGAAGTCGAGATCGATCCGCTCCTGCGGTCCGGAGTGGCGCTGGATCTTCATGCGGATCGCGTTGGTCGGCAGGTTGAACAGCGTGCCGCCGACGCTCACCGGCAGCTTGTCTGGGGCGTTCGCGCCGCTCGGCCCCCAGGTCGGCCACAACAAATAGGCGACGAGCGCGACGGCGCACACCGCGGCAATGCCGCCGAGCACGATCGGGACGACGTGGGCCCGGGTGCGCACCCGGGGAGATTGAGGGGAAATTGCCGAAAACACCGTCATGAGCCGCGCGAATGAGCCGGAAGTCGGCCGATGGCCGACGAATCAGCGGCGAATATGCCACGTGGTGGCGATTTCGCGGAGCGTTGGCCGGCTGCAGGGAAGGGAGAGAGGCCTGCGTGGAACGGCTGGCGGCGTTAACCTTCCCTTAAGGATAATGTAGCGTTAACCGGCACTCTTTGTCACAGGAAGGTACCTCGCGTTGCGTAAGGGCGGACTGTTCCGATGACACCTGAAGCTCTCAACACATTCTTCTCGATCGGCATTGGTTTCGCGCTCGCGGGAGCGCTCGTGAGCGGATACCAGACGGTCGCACAGCGGCCGGCCGGCTTCGGTCTGTTGCAGGACGGCGTGGCGCCGAAGACCTTCGCGGCGGTTCCGTTCCTGGTGTTCGCGGCGCCTTTCATCATCATGCGCAATACTCTGCGCGGCAGGCAGGTGGAGAGCCGCCGCGTCGAATTCGTGATGATGGCGACCGTCATCGCCGGCTTCTGGAGCATGATGAGCGGCACCTTCTTCCTGATGACGCTCCGCGCGGCCGGCGTTCTGGTCTGATGCGCGCGCTATAGGGCTGCCTGCGCGGCGGCCCTTTGCGTCAAGGCCGCCGTTTCGCTATGGCTGGGGCTGACGCGACAGGAGACCCTCATGGCGATCTACGAGCTCGACGGGCAGGCGCCCGACCTTCCCGCCGACGGCAACTACTTCATCGCGGAGACCGCTACCGTGATCGGCCGCGTGCGCCTGAAGCCGGGCGCGAGCGTCTGGTTCGGCGCGGTGCTGCGCGGCGACAATGAGTGGATCGAGATCGGCGAGGGCGCCAACGTGCAGGACGGCTCGACCTGCCACACCGATCTCGGTTTTCCGCTTCAGATCGGCAGGAACTGTACGGTCGGGCATAACGTCATCCTGCACGGCTGCACCATCGAGGAGGGCGCACTCGTCGGCATGGGCTCAATCGTGATGAACGGCGCCAGGATCGGGCGCAACAGCATCGTCGGCGCCGGCTCCGTCATCACCGAGGGCAAGGAGTTTCCCGAACGGTCCCTGATCATCGGCTCGCCGGCGCGGGTGATCCGCACGCTCGACGATGCTCAGGTGCAGAAGATGGGGAGTGCTGCGAAGTTCTACGTCGCCAATGGACCGCGCTTCACAAAGGGCCTCAAGCGGATCGGGTGAACTCAGCTTCCTTCGGACTCGCGCGCTTCTATTGCGCTTGCGACCTTCTCGTGCCCCGCGGACCATAGGGCATGCTCATCGCTACCGTCCTGGTACGGATTGGCTTCCGCCGGAATGTTTTTACGCGCCGCGCGTTCGCCTTCTGCAAAAGCATCGCGATCGTTCATCGTGACTGCGCCTTTCTGTTTGCGGAGCAGAAGATCAGCTTGCGCGTGATCGTGCCCGCCTTCCCGGTTTCAAGCTGATGCGACGGCATTTGTTCCGGAACCGGTCCTTGCTGCGGCGGTTGATCGGCGAAGGAGAATTTCAATGGCCAGATTGCCTATAGCCCGTTCAATCAAGACCGTGATCGTGATCTTCGCCCTTGTCCCGGTGCCGGCCGCATCGTTCGCGCAAGCCACCGGCGGCTCCACAGGATCGGCCGGAGGTGTCGCCAATTCTCCGGCTCCCGCGCCAGGCACCAACAGTCTGGGGACCGCCCAATCGTCCGGTGCGAATGCACCCGGCGTCACCACTGGGACCGGCGCAGGTGGGTCCACCGACGCCGCCGTCAACGCCGAGAACCGGCTGCTCGACAAGAAGCTCAAGAGCATCTGCCGCGGCTGCTGACGCTCGCGGGGAAGTGAGACAGTGAGGCTGTCAGGAACGCCTCAAGCCGATTAGCTTGGTCCTGCTTTGGAGCGTGGTGGGTATCCACGCAGAGGATCGAGTGATGATACGGAAGATGATGTTGACGGCGCTGGCTGTGGTGGCGGTTGGGTCGTCGATGCCGCAGGCGGCACAAGCGGGCGGTCACGGCGGCTGGGGTCATGGCGGCGGTGGCTGGGGCCGTGGTGGCGGCTGGGGTCATGGCGGCCACTGGCATGGCGGTGGCTTCTGGCCAGGCGTCGCCATCGGTGCCGGTATCGCCGGCGCAGGTTACTACGGCGGGTATTACGGCTACGGCCAACCGTATTACGGCAATCCATATTACTATGGTACCCGATACGATGATGGCGGTTATGGCGGCTGCTACGTTGTGCGGAAGCGCGTCATGACGCCAGCGGGCTGGCGCATCCGCCCCGTGGATGTCTGCGAATAGGCGGCGCTACCCGTCAAAAAACAAGGCCGTTGACGCAATATACCGTCAACGACCTTGCCAGCCCCGGACATTGAAATCGGCTCACGCCATCCGGTAACGGCGAGCATCGCTTGGAATCACACGGGCGAATGTGATCCAGTTCACAAGTCCAAAAATTTAAGGGTGGCGGCGCCGGCTGCTCAACCGCGCGAGCGCTTGCGTGCACTGGCATGGACACGATGCCGTGCAGGTTTCCTGCGGGTAACTGAGGGAGTCTCCGCCTCGCTCGCCCGGGCGCTGGCAAAGGATTGCCGCAGGCCATCGATGGACTCGTTGAGTATCGTGACCTGCTCGGACAGACGCTTGGTGTCGGCCTGCTGGAATGCGAGCAAGCGCTTCACACTCTGGAGCTGGTCTTGCACGACCTGGAGCTGGTCAATCGATTCCTGCTGGGTTGCCTCCAGCCCCTTGGTCTTCTCGACCAGCTGCTCGGATGCCTGTGCGGTGCGAGCCTGCAGCTGCCGCGACGCCACCACCCGGTCGGTCTCAGGGGCCGCACCGGTATAGGCACGCCAGATCGCGATCGAGGTCACCCCCGCGATCAGGAGCAGAAGCGCGGCGGCGGTCAGCGCGATAGGCTGGGCGCCAAGGCGAAAGAGGGGATGGGACCGTGTGTCCTCTGCGAGATCGATCATCGCTGACAAAACCCAAATGAAACTTGGTGAGTGGCGAAGACCGGCAACCTGAGGTTACCGGGGCGTCCCGAAAGCGTTACGTGTCGGCAAGGAATGGGACCAAAAAGAGGCTAAGAGCAAAAAAACCAACAATCAGGATGCCTTAGGGCATCCGTGCCCCCGTCAGAGGCAGAGATCAGGGCTGAAACAGCGAAAACGGACCGGAATAGGTCTTCGAGCGCGGCGCCGCGTAGGGCCCGAGCCGGGAGGTCTTCAGTCCCAGTCGCACCAGTGATTCTGCCAAGGTCACCGCGGCGGCGACGCCGTCGATCACGGGCAGGCTGTGCGTGGCGGCGAGTTCATTGGCGAGATCGGCCATGCCGGCGCAACCGAGCACGATGGCCTCTGCGCGATCGTCGCGGATCGCGGCCGTGATTTCCGTAGAGATTTTTGCGAGCGCATCGGTGTTGCGCTCCTCGAGCGCGAGCACCGGCACCTCGGCGGCGCGGACGCGCGCGCAGCGTTCGGCGAGGCCGTATTTCCGCAAATTATGCTCGATCGGCACGATGGAGACACCGAGCGTCGTCACCACGGCGAAGCGCGCGGCAATCAGGCTCGCCATGTGGAAGCCGGCCTCGCCAATGCCGATCACTGGTGCCCTTGCCGCAGCGCGCGCGGCGTCGAGGCCGGTGTCGTCGAAGCAGGCGATGACATGCGCATCCGCGCCGTCGCGGTCGGCCTCGCGGATGCAGCCGAGCATGCCCGGCACCGCGAACGCCTCGTCGTAAAATCCCTCGATCGAGACCGGGCCCATCGTGGGCTGGCGCGCATCGATCACGGTGTCGGGCAGGGCGACCGCGCGCGCGGCAGCGGCGATCTTCACCGTCATGGACGCAGTGGTGTTGGGATTGACGACGTGAAGCCGCATCGGATCAGACAAGTCCCTTCTCAGACAAGCCCTTTGCCGGCGTCCGAGCCTTTGGCCGCCTGTCGCTTGTTGAGCATGTGGATGGTGCCAAGCGCAAGCGCGATCACCGTGAACGAGACGGCCGAGATCACGGTGCCGAGCGCATAGATGTCGGGGTTCGTCACGGTGGTGGTGAGGCCCTGGAGATCGAGAGGCAGCGTGTTCACCGCCCCGATCGCCTGGCTGGAACGCGCGAGTTCGTCCCAGGACAGTGTGAAGCCGAACAGTCCAATGCCGATCACGGAGGGCAGGATGATCGGCAGCACGACATGACGGAACGCCTGCCACGGTGTCGCACCGAGATCGCGCGCGGCTTCCTCGAGCCTGGGATCGAAGCGATTGAAGATCGCGAACATGATGAGAAGGCCGAACGGCAGCGTCCAGGTCAGATGTGCACCGAGGCCCGAGGTGAGCAGACCCATCGAGGTCTCGAAATTCTCGTTCCAATGCGCCTTGATCAGATCGTCGATGATGCGGAATTCAAGCGAGATGCCGAGCGAGGTGATGATCGAGGGCACGATGAGGCTCGCGATCGCGGAGTAGAACAGGATGCTTTGCGCCTTGAACTTGCGGCGAAACGCCATGCCCGCTGCGACCGACAGCACGACGGTGACGATCATCACGATAATGCCAAGCAGCAGCGAACGGCGGAAGGCGGCGCCGAGATCGACGATGCCGGTGCCCTGGAACAATTTTGCGATCCAGAAAGTCGATACACCGTTCATCGGGAAGGTGAGGCCGCCCTGCGGTCCCTGGAACGACAGCACATAGATCGCGATCATCGGGCCGTAGAGGAACAGCGTGTAGGCCGCGAAGAAGATCGCGAGCACGTAGAAAGAGCGCGGGCGTCCTTCCTTCATGCTCTAGAGCTCCTTCTTGATGTCGACGATACGCGACATCATGGTGATGATCAGGAACGTGATGACGAGCAGGATCACGGCATTGGCCGCTGCTGCCGGGAATTGCAGCGCATTCACCCGCGTCTCGATGATCTTGCCGGCGGCCGCGATCTGCTGCCCGCCCATCACGCCGATGGTGATGAAGTCGCCCATCACGATGGTGATGACGAAGATCGAGCCGATCACGATGCCGGGTTTTGCCAGGGGAATGATGACGTTGACTAGCGTCTGGAAACCAGTCGCCCCGGCGTCATAGGCGGCCTCGATGAGCGATTTGTCGATGCGAACCATTGAGTTGAAGATCGGCACCACCATGAAGAAGGTGAAGAGGTGCACCAGCGCCAGCACCACGGAGAATTCGGAGAACAGCAGCCATTCAACGGGATGGTTGATCAGCCCCGTCTTCACCAAGCCTGAGTTGACAAGGCCATTGCGCCCGAGCAGCGGAATCCAGGCGATCATGCGGATCACGTTGGAGGTCCAGAACGGGATCGTGCAGAGCAGCGACAGTCCCATCTGCCAAGTTTTCGACTTGACGTGAAAGGCGAGGAAGTAGGCGACCCAGAAGCCGATGAAGAGTGTGATGACCCACACGAGGAAACAAAGCTTTAGCGTCTTCAGATAAGTCTTGGCGATGGTGCAGAGATCGGGGAGCTGCGCGATGCAGCCCTCGAACGTGTCGGTGTAGCCGCGGCCCGAGAAGGCCGGCAGCAACTGGTATTCGTTGTAGTCCCAGAACGAGACGATGACGACGAAGACGAGCGGGATCAGGAAGAAGGCGAGGAACACCAGCATCATCGGCCCGGCCTGGAGCCAGGAGATGAAGGAGGGTGACAGCCGCGCCGCTTTGCTGCGGCGCGCCGTCTCCGATCCCCGGACCAGGTCCGGAGATGCCTGTTGCAAAATGTCCTCCGACGTGTCCATCAGATTACGCCGCGATGAACTCGTTCCACTTGCGGACCATGTAGTCGTTCTCGTCCATCACGGCGTTCCAGCACGCGACGCCGCCCATGCGGTCCTCGTAGGAGCCGCCGTCGCGCACGGCGCCAGCCTTCTCGAGCAGCGAGCCGTCGGGCGCCTTGATGTCCTTCTCGGCCGCCTTGCCTTCCATCCAATAGGCCCACTCGTAAGGCTCCATATGCGCCTTCGCGGTGGAGAGCACGGCCGAGTAGTAGCCCTGGCGGTTGAGATAGGCGCCGGCATAGCCGGACAGGAACCAGTTGACGAACTCATAGGCCCATTCGAGCTTCGCACCCGAGACGCCCTTGGAGACGCAGAAGCCGGAGGCCCAGGAGCGATAGCCTTCCTTGAGCGGCTGGAAGGTGCAGGCAATCCCCATCGAGCGGACCTTCGTCACCGCCGGCGACCACATCGACTGGATCACGGTCTCGCCCGAGGCCATCAGGTTGACGCTCTCGTTGAAGTCTTTCCAGAAGGCGCGGAACTGTCCCGCCTTCTTGGCCTCGGTCATCACCTTCATGGTGAGATCGATCTCTTCCTTGGTCATGTTGCCCTTGTCGGCATATTTGTACTTGCCGGTGGCTTCCACGACCATCGCGGCATCCATGATGCCGATCGAGGGGATGTTGAGGATCGAGGCCTTGCCCTTGAACTCGGGGTTGAGCAGCTCGGCCCACGAGCTGATCGGACGCTTGATGATATCGGGGCGAATGCCGAGCGTGTCGGCGTTGTAGACGGTCGGGATCAGCGTGACGAACTCGGTGGCAGACGTCGCGAAGTTCTTGGAGTCCTTGCCTTCGAGATAGAGCACCTTCCAGGGTGCGGTGCCCTGGCCGCCGATCTTCTTGCCGCCGGGCGTGACGCCCTTGGTGAAGACCGGCGTGATGTTGTCGAATTCCTTGATCTTCCTCGCGTCGAGGGCAAGGATGTTGCCCGACGGCACGATCTTCTTTAGCGCGAAATATTCGGTGTCCAGCACGTCGAAGGAATTCGGCTGGGTCATCACGCGCTTGGTGACGTCGTCGGTGGTCGCGGTGATATATTCGATCTTGATGCCGGTGTCCTTCAGGCACTGCTTGGAGATCTCGTCACCCTCGTTCACTGCGGTGCCGAGATAGCGCAGCACCTTCGGCTCGGCCGACATTACATAGGGAAAGCCTGTGATGGCCCCGGAGCCCGCGGCAAGTCCGGCGAGACCCGCGGTGCTCTTCAGTAGCGTGCGGCGGCTAAGGCCCTTCTTCCTGGTCGTTTCGGTCATATCACTCACTCCTCTGTTGCGCATTCCGGTGATTGATCGGCGCTATTGCAGACGTTGCGCCTTGGCGGGATCCCAGATGGCCAGCACGCGATCGCCCGGCCGGAACTGGTGGACGTCGAAGGCGGCCTCGGGAAGGTGGGAAAACAGGGCGGTCCCGTCGTCGAGCGTGAGCGAGACGGCGATGTAGGAGCCTTGGTACTCGGTCTGGGTCAGTAGCGCGGGCGCGCCGAAGGCGCCGTCAGTGAACGGCGCGATGCCGAGCTGATCGGCGCGCACGGCGATGAGTTTGCCTGCGTCGCTGAGGACGTTGTGACCGCCGATGAAGCGCGCCACGAATTCGGTGCGGGGGTGATGGAAGATGTCGCGGGCGCTTCCCTGCTGTTCGATCCTGCCCTGGTTCATCACCACGATGTGGTCGGCCAGCGCCATCGCCTCTTCCTGGCCGTGCGTGACCTGAACGAAGCTGATGCCGAGCTCGCGCTGCAGCCGCTTCAATTCGCCCCGCATCTTCACCCGCAGGAACGGATCGAGCGCCGAGAGCGGCTCGTCGAGCAACAGGATCTGCGGCTCCGTGATCAGCGCGCGGGCGAGCGCGACGCGCTGCTGCTGGCCGCCGGACAGCTGTGCGGGGAGGCGGGCCGCATAGGGCGTCATCGCCACCAGCTCGAGCAACTCGCCGGCGCGCTTGTGCCGCGTCGCCCGGTCGATGCCGCGCATTTTCAGGGCAAACGCCACGTTGTCGAGCACGGTGAGGTGCGGAAACAGCGCGTAGGACTGGAACATCATCGCCGTGCCGCGCTTGGCGGGTTCGAGATCCGTGACGTTCTGCGGACCCAGGATGATGTCGCCTTCGCTGACGGCCTCGTGGCCGGCGATCATGCGCAAGGTCGAGGTCTTGCCGCAGCCGGAGGGGCCGAGCAGGCAACAATAAGTGCCGGCCGGGATTTTCAGATTGACGGTGTCGACCGCCAGCGTCGTGTCGTAGCGCTTGGTGACGGCGACCAGTTCGAGGGCGGCGGGAGTGGCCATGGCGTGTCCGGGGCGAGGGCGATGCTGCGCCTCTCTCCGCAAGGTCCATGCCAATCGCGCTTGAATCGTTCTCGGCCGGCCGAATTCCAAAACAGTGCAGCGGAGTCAGATCGTTAGATCGAATCCCACGGGCTTGGGCGGTTCGCTGCCTTCGCAGTTGCGTGCACACAAAACAGGCGCGGATTGTATAAAGTTTCGCCTGTGATTGGATACAGCTGGTCGATTAGGATTCAACGCCCTCGTCGACGATCGAGTCCTCACCCCCATGGCCGTCAAGTCCCGACCGAAATCCGACGCGCCAGATGCGAGCGATCGCGTCAGCCGCATCCGGGAAGGTGTGACTGCGGCGATCCTCGAGCATCGCCTGTTGCCCGGCACGAAACTCGGCGAGGACGAGATCGGCGAGATCTACGGAGCAAGCCGAACGCTGGTTCGCACCGCGCTGCAACAGCTCGCGCACGAGGGCATCGTCAACATCGAGAAGAACCGCGGCGCCTTCGTCGCGCGGCCGACGCCTGCGGACGCCCGCGAAGTGTTCGAGGCGCGCCGCCTGATCGAGCCGACAATCGTCGATCACGCCGTTGACGCGGTGTCGCCGGCCTGGATCGGGCGTCTCCAGCGGCATCTTGCCGAGGAGCGCGAGGCGGAGCTGCGTGGCGATGCGCGTGCTTCGGTCCGCCTCTCCGGCGACTTCCATCGACTCGTCGCCGAGATGAGTGGCCACAGCATCTATCTTGGTTTTCTCAAGGAGCTGATCGCGCGGTCCTCGCTGATCATCCTGCTCTACCGCCGGCATGACACGCCGGCCTGCGGCACCGATCATCACGCCGGAATCGTCTCCGCGATCCGCAAATGCGACAGGGAGGCCGCGCGCGCGCAGATGTTGTCGCATCTGAACGAGATCGAGGCCGAGCTGTTTCTGAAGGATCCCGCCGCTGACGAGTTGCGACTCGCGGACGTGCTCGGGGTCTGAGCTCAACGAGGCGCGTCCGCACCCGGCTGGGCGCGACGGCGGCTATTGCGGCTCTAATCCGAGAGTCTTGATCGACTCGAGCCAGATCGGCCCTTCCTTTTCGTAGAGCGCAATCGAGGATGCGCGATCCATGGCCGGCTGGTCGACGCCGAAGGCATCGAGCAGCTTCTGCACGCGCTCCGTCTTGCCGCCTTCGACCATCAACTTGGCGAGCATGTCGATCCGGTCTGCCGGCATCGCAGCGGGCGCCACCAGCGCGGTAAAACTGATGAGCTGGAAAACATTGCCCGTGACCCCTTGCTCGGCAAATGTCTTGGTTTCGGGCAGCTTCTTCATGCGCACTGGTGTCGGCACGGCAATCGGGCGGCCGATGCCGGTATCGAGCACCGGTAGCGCAGCCTGATAGCTGCCGACGGCCGCCTGGATCACCCCCGCGGCCAGATCCTGCCACATCGGCGCTTCGCCGCGGTAATGCACGATGGAAATGTCGAGACCGAATTGCCGGTTGAGCTCGGCGATCGCAATATGTGCGAACGAGCCGATGCCGTACGAGCCGGCCGTGACCTTGTTGCCACGTGCGTACGCGACGAACTCTTCGATCGTCTTTGCATTGGTGGCGGAATGGACCACCAGCGGCAGATGCCCCGAAGGCGTCATCGCGACGATCGTGAAATCCTTGTCCGGATCATAGGCCAGCGAAACGAGCGGACCGGATCAAGATTTTGGTCTGGGATCGAACGGGTCTGGTGTTGGTGCACAAGCGTCTTGAAGGCGCAACGATCTCCTCGACGACGAGAGTCGTTCGATTAACACCGCCAAAAATCCGGCTTCCACCCGACCCGTTGAACGTGAAGGCGCCAGCGGCACCGACGCGAATTCGGATGGTTTGCGACGTGGTTGCCGCTGGTACGATTGCCGAAACTGCTGGCGCGAGCCAAGTAAGGTGCCGCCAAAGCCTGACGCTTCTCCAAATCCGGCTCTGCTTGAAGTTTCGCGAGCAACTTGTCTGTGTCCCTAGCGCCTAGCCACGACCCGAAAAAAAACCCGCCTGCCGAATATGCGGTGAGCGCCGCGAACGGGATTGCTTGTAGTGCGAACAATAGATGCTCGCTCAAAGTGAAAAAGGTGAAAAAACCAATATGGAGTCCTGTGAAAAATCCTACGTCGTACAGCACTGCCAGGGCTGACGCTAAAACAGGACCGATCAACGTCAACGTTTTCACATCGGTCGTCCATACCGATGCCGCTGTATCATCTGGTTTATCGGACATTGCCGCAACGGCCTTATTCTGTCGAAAGGATCGGTATGGCGCGGCCAAAAGAAGAACGCAACCACCCCGTCTCCGGGACGCGAGCCGGCTTTTCACACACTGCGGACTCCCGCTCACCGAGCTCTGTGGACTAGGTCGCCTTGCATAGTTCGACGCGTGAATGGGGGAACAAGACCTCGCGGCCGGGATTGGCTCCGATGGATGATAGAAAGTGGATCGCCATCATGGTCGCCTCGATGCTGCTCCTGGTCGCGGTCGCAGCACTGCTTGTGCAGCGGCCGGGCTTGGTGACGGACACCCACGCGTTGATGAGTCGCTAGCGCGGAGCGCTCGCTACCGGAAACCCAAAGGCTGCGGGCACTTGCGCGCCTGCAGCGAACGATCCGCGGGGGCCTCGTTGGCGAGTACCCATCGTTCATCGACACCAGGTGGCGCCACCTGCCCGCGAGTTGATTACCCTATTGAGATGCAAGGGTACGATGGCCCCCCTTGCATCTGAATCTCGAGAAACCTCCCTGCGATGTCCTTCCGGATCTGTGCCGAGGAATGTCTAGGCAGCGTGAGACTTCCTGCACTGTGAATTAAGAGGCCAGCGACAATCCGCTTGAGTAGAACTGTGATGTTCACTCTTCGCGCATAGCGTCGCCCCTCGTCGGAAGAGAGGCCTTTGATTTCTTCGACAAGATCGAGCAGCCCTGCTTTCAGCTCGTAGCTTGCATGGTCGAGCAATGCCGGATGCGCCAGAAAAGCAAGGACGGTGATTTCAAAGTCTTTGTATGTCCAGGCGGAGCGGCTGCAGGCGCCATCATTCAAGACTTGCTCGCATACGAGGACCTGCACATTCGAAATCCGATGGAATATGACTTTGCTGCCGCAATAGGCACACGAGCATAGGTCACCGAAGATGTTAGCGAGATCATTTCCTTTTCGTCCACGATGCGCCAGATTCTGTTGGCGTGCTGCTTGGGCAGCATCGAAAGTGACCTTGTCTACGACTGCAGGGTAATAGCCGGAAATTGGAGGGCCGCTCGGGATGCCCTTCTTATGACCTGCCGCGAAGGATTTCGGCTGGTGCTCACCGTAGGTCGCCCGGTTCCTGAGCATCGAATCTATGGTGGTGTTGTCCCAGCTGAGCGCTCGGGTGAAGGTGGGCACCTTTAGTTCGTCGAGATAATTTGCGATGGCGTAGCTGCCCATCCCGCCGATCGCGAGTTCGAAAATCTTTCGCACGGTTTCGGCTCGGTCCGGCAGAAACACGAAAGACAACCGGTCGTCAGTGAGGCCGAGCCAACTTGGCGCCGCTGAGATCTTTTTGCTCACCTTAGACATAGAATCCTGGGTCCCGAGTAGGTGGACGCGCAAGCGAAGCGGACACTCGATTCGTCCTTAAGTGCAAATCGATTCCCACCTACAAGCGCACTGGAGGAGCATGTTCCCGCGGGTGAACCCGTCCTCACACGAAGTACTCACGCAGCTGTGAGCGATCGAAAGTAAAGAAATTGCAACTACTTAGGCCGAAATCAGCTTCGGCAAGTTGCGTGATTTTTGTGCAACACCTGTCTGAAAACAAGCTTTCACGGCCCATTTCGGAGCGTTCTCTTGTTGTGTGTGCACGGACCATCGATCATGGTGACTGAGCGACGGAGGGGGGCATCCCGAGGTCGTCCCGTCTTAGGTGGTTCGCTTAAGTCCCTCGCGTTCAGCGGGTGTGTCCGAAGGCGCGAAGCGACTAAGCGGTGAATTTAAGGGACAAGGGAACCAACCTTAGGGTGTCTTCACCCAGCGGATCCGGAACCTTCCCTATGGCAAACTTGGAGGTTTAACATGAAGTTGGTTAAGAGCCTTTTGCTCGGTTCCGCGGCGGGTCTGCTCGCTGTTGGCGGAGCGCAAGCGGCTGATCTTCCCGTAAAGGCCAAAGCGGTCGAATACGTGAAGATCTGCTCCCTGTACGGTGCGGGTTTCTACTACATCCCCGGCACCGACACCTGCATCAAGCTGGGTGGTTATCTGCGCGCTGAAGTCGCGCTGGGCACCAACAGCGTCTACGGCATTTCGAACGGCGCTCCCGCTGGTGCGCACAATCGCCTGAGCAACTACTACACGATGCGTGCTCGTGAAGACCTCAACATCGACACGCGCACCGCTACCGAATACGGCGTCGTCCGCACGTTCTTCGATGCGACGTTCAGTTGGACGACTGGTAGCTATGTCGGTACCGGCTCGGCCTTCGGCACGACTGGCTACAGCGCTACGACCGCTGGCACCGCCACGATCAACCCGACTGACGGCGGCACCTCGGGCGGCTCGCTCGGCGTGTACTATGCCTTCATCCAGTTCGCTGGGTTCACGATGGGTAAGGCCGTGTCGCAGTTCGACGCGCCCTGGACCAACTATCCCGGTAACAACATCGACAGCCTCGTCGGCGGCAGCGGCACGGTCACTGGTGTCAACCAGTTCACCTACACCGCTGATTTCGGTCAGGGCATCACGGCGTCGTTCTCGGCGGAAGATGCGACAGCCTACTATCAGGCTGGCAACCTCAATCTGTTCGGCATCACTACTGCCGGCGTCCTCGGTGGTTCCTACGGCGCTAACGCCATCGGCGGCTCGCGTTCGCCGAACCTCGTCGGTATGGTCCGTGTCGACCAGGCTTGGGGTCTGTTCCAGGCGTCGGTTGCCGCGCATGACAACCACGTTGCTTATTACGGCGCAGACGAAACGACTGGCCACCCCGACGACAAGTGGGGTTGGGCGGTTCAGCTCGCTCTGTCGATCAAGAACATCCCGACTGGTGCGGGTGACGTGATCAACGTGTCGGGCGTCTACACCGACGGTGCAACCCGCTACAACTTCCAGAACCTGGCGGGTAGCTCGTACTCCATGTTTGGTGGTTCGGGCACTGCGTACCAGAGCGTCGGCTTCGCTAATGCGCCTGACACGGTGTACGTCCCCGGTTCGAGCCAGGAGAGCGTCAAGACCTGGGGCTTCCGTGGTGCGTACACCCATAACTGGGATCCCTACTGGAACACCGCCATCTATGGTGCCTATGCGCATGCATCGTTCGGATCGCTTGCCAAGAACTTCCTTTGCGGTGGTGGCGGCTTCGCCGGCTTCTTCGCGGTGCCGGGCGTTACCTCGTGTAACCCTGACTTCAACGTCGGCCAAGTGGGTTTGATCACTCGCTGGACCCCGGTGAAGAACCTCACGTTCTCGGCCGACGTCAACTGGACGCGTGTGGATCAGAAGTATGCTGGTGTGGTTGCTGTTGCGCCGGCCGCTAACGTTGCCAAGCCCTTGGCTAGCTACGAGCTGAAGGATCAGGACAGCTTCACGCTGCTGCTCCGCGCTCAGCGCAACTGGTAAGTTCGGTCTAAATAACCAACCTCCAAGAGCCCTCGGCGGGAAACTGCCGGGGGTTTCTTGTATTGTTGATAGATGGTGGAAGTTATGGCTCTCGATCAGGTCCATCACCCGCAGCGACCAGAGGTGGTTGAACAAATCGTACGGGTGGTTCGATCCCTCGACTTCTTGATTTCCGAGGTTCAGGCCAAATGGGCAAGCGCGCTGAGCCTTACGGTGCCGCAATGGAACATGTTCGTCATTGTTGCAGAAGCCCATGAGCACGGTGGTCTGCCAGTGAAATCCGTTGCTGAAGCAATGCGGGTGAACTCCTCGTTTGTCGTCAACCAATCGAGACGGTTGGAACAGCTCGGTCTAATCCGTCGGAAAAATTCGAGCACCGATAAGCGATTGGTGTATCTTTCCGTGACCCCGAAGGGACTGAAGGAGCTGGGCGCTCTCGACGAGAGCAGAAGCGCCATCCGCGCCGCGATCAAAAAGGAAATGGGGGAGGCGGCGACGTTGCACACCATAGAGCTTTTGCAGCAGCTTGAACGCTGTTTTGCGCGCTGCCGGTTGCGGTTGCAGATCGACGAATAGGACAAGAACGAACGGTCGCAATGATCATCTTTCCATTCGGGGTTCTATGTCTTGGAAGGCAAGTTGCCGGTCTATCTCGGTAATGACTTAGAAGCGCAGAAAGCCATGCAGGCTTGGCTGGAAGCGAACCCTGATTGTGTCCAGTTGCGCCTGGACGTCATAGGGCCTGAGCAGCTTTTGACGAGATTCCTGGGTTTCGATGTAAGCGGCCGGTCTGCCGCAATGGACCATGGGCCGCTTTTGTTCGAAACGACCTGCTGTGAAAAGGAAAACATCACAGTGCGGCGCCTGTACCATGACTATGATGCGGCGCTCCGTCGTCATGCCGAACTGATTGAGATCAGCCGAAAAAGATTGCACTGACAGTTAGCCATACAAAACGGAATCAGGGCACTGTGACCCTGCTCCTCCGCGCTCAGCGCAACTGGTAAGCTCGCTCTAGACAACAAAGACGGGAGCTCTTGGCAGGTAACTGCCGAGAGCTCCTCAAAGCCCTCGGCGGGAGACTGCCGAGGGCTTTGCTGTCTTCAGGAGCAAGATTACCGGTTCGAGCCTTCAGGGACGATTCGTTCCGGCCTTGCGCCACGGCCGGCGTCGGCTCTGGATCAAGCGTGGCTTGTTGTGACGTAGCCGATCCGGCCGTGCAGATCCTTGCCGTTTGGAAGAGGGCCTTGGCCTCGGCGAGGCTGCGGGCGCCGCCGCGGCGCTCGATACGCTGTGGCTTACGACCGGCCGTCGATGCCACCAATGCCGACCGAGCGGAAGATCGAGTCCATCGTTAACTCGTTCCAGAAAGCGGCGTAGTCGTCGGGTGCGGTTCTCCGCCAATCAAGTACCGACATCGACCGATTGTGCATGGGAACGCAGAGAGAACAAATTCCCCCGTTTTTCCCCGTGTCGGCACGTCACGTTTGGGGAATGTTCCGTGTCGAAACGTTCCGAGACGTCTTCAGCGACGCGGCTAGGCCGCTTTGATTCCAAAGGAATTTGGCGGTTTTCCTGGGGCCGGCAAAGTTGCGGCCAGCCATTGGGGGATGGCTGGCCGCGCGCGAACCGGTCTGGGACGGGGAGGGGTGGGGATGTGACCGGGTCGCGTATCTCTTTCGTTTGTCTCTACTGATCCCTTGCGCTGGCGGTGGAGACCGCCGGCTTGGTGTCGCCGAGCGAGACCCAGACATTGGGATCGCTCTGCGACTGGCGCTTGACGAAGCGGTAGCCGGTCTCCGTCCAGGCAACGACGTTCTCGTTCTGATTGTCGAGAACGAACTCGCCCTTGTCGGTCTTCACCGTCAGCACCGCGTGTCCTTCGCCCTTCTTGTCGCGCACGACGGTGATGAGCAGGGCCTCGCGCGGCCATCCGGCATCGATCAGCATCTTGCGCTTCAACAGCACGTAGTCCTCGCAGTCGCCGTAACCGTCCGACGGCAGCGACCACTTTTCGATCACGCCCCAGTGCTCCTGGTCGGTCAAAGGCTTGACGGTCTCGTTGACCCAGCGATTGACCTTGACGAGGTCGCGCCATGCAGCCTGCGACATCACGATGTCACGCGGTTGCGTCGGTGCGCCCTGGCACTGAGCGGCATTGTCTGCACAGAACTCGACCCAGCCGATCGGCGCACGCGTGGTGTCGCCGAGGCTTGCGTAAAGCAGACGGCCTTCGCCGGCCTGCGCTGCCGCGCTCATTCCGAAGAGCATGGCGGCGAGCGCCAATCCCTTCCCCTGTCCCCTGAAATCAAACATTGCGGCCCCCGTTTCTTGTTGGGACCACATTGCGCAGGCAGCTTTTGAGTTGCCGCTAAGTCAGTCAAGTCAAGTCGAGACGAATGCAAGTAAAACACGCGGCGAATTCGATCTATACTTGAGTCAAACTTGAATAAAATTCGATATGACTGCAATTGATTCAAATTTTATGGGTTAACGCGGAAACGCTGGCGGAACCGTTGTTTGCACGCTCCCGCAGCCTCCGCGTTAACCCGCGCGAGCCTCGACGCCACCCATGAAAAAGGCGGCGTCCGCATCGCGGAGGCCGCCTTCAGTACTGGAAATGCAGTGGTTTTGGTGCCTTCGCGCTTTACCGCGCGGTAACGCTCTCTTCGAGAGTTTCAATTGGCTGGGAATGCATGAACTCGAGCGCGAAGCCATCTTCGAGGTTTCGGACCACGCGGCCCTGCACCCGGCCGAGCAGAACCGTCGATTTCAGCGGGGGGCGGTTCTCCGCGGCGATGGCGGCGCCCGACAGCGAGAGGTCGATGATGCGGCAGGTCATCTTGGTGCCGTCCTCGAGCGTCAGCACCGCGATCGGATTGCGCGGCACGATACGATCGTGGCGGCGGTCTTCCGGCAAATTGAGGATGTCGCGGTTGGCGAGCCAGGTCAGCTGTGCCGCAAGCTTGTCGCGCTTTCGCGGCGTGGCACCGACCGTCATGGCGAAGCCATTGTCGATGATGCGGGTGATCTTGCCCTCGACGCGGCCGATATGGTCGAGATAGGCGACCACGCGGTCGCCGACATTGCCGATGCCGGGGGCCAGCAGCGCCAGCCCGCCCGGCGACATGTTGATCACCTGGCAGGGGAATTCACGGCGGTCCGGCAGCATGTAGCGGCCGAGCAGGTGAACCTTCACCCGCTGGAAACGCCGACGTTCCTCGGCGGCCGGAAGAAATCTTTTGTGCGCCAACGCCATTTTCACAACCCGCCCCCCCGCCTGGCGGAGTCCGGGACGACCCTAAGGTGCACAGGGTTAATGCCGCGTTAGGATCGGGCGCGGCGATGACGAACAGACACAATGCGTTCGAAAAGCCACATCAGGGGCGGGCAGGCCAGCACTGTCAGCGCGCCGAGGTCGAGCGCGACCGCGGCCGTGCCGGCCGATTTGGCGAGCCGGCCCGCCACCGCCGGTCCTAGCATCATCGCGGCATAGAAGAGAGTGTAGAACACGCCCATCCCGATCGCCCTGGTTTCCGGCACGAGCACGCGGGCGGTCAGGCTCATGATCGGCCCGGCCGGATGGCCGCCGATCAGGCCGATCAGGACGAGGATCGTGATCACGGCGTCGGACCGGGTCAGCCAGGCCAGCAGCCCGGCCACCACCAGGCTGGCCACGATAGCCAGCACGAACGGCCGCTTGAAGCGATCGGCGAGATAACCGCCTGCCGGCACCGAGATCACCGACAGCCACATCACGAGGCTGATCGCCGATCCCGCCGCGGCAATGCTCCAGCCGCGCTCGGCGAGCAGCGAGGGGCCGAACGAGAAGATCATGGCGAAGCCGACATTATAGAGGCCCCAGATCGCGCCCGCGACGATCACCGCCAGAAGCGCGAGCGGATCAAGCCGCCCGGAGCCGGCCGCGCTGGCGGTTGCTCCCGGCGGTGCTTGGTAGAACGTGATCAGCACAATGCCGATCGCGGTGAGCGAGCCGGCCACGAGGAACACGGCGCCCGCGCCATAGGCCGTGCCGATCGCCGGCAGCACCAGCAGCGAGATCGCAACGCCGGCCGGCCAGGAGTTGACGAAGATCGCCATCGCGGTAGCGATCTCCTTCCCCGCAAACCAGTCGGTGCCCATCTTGGTGAGCTGCACGGTCAGCAGCACGCCGCCGGCGCCGGAGGCGAGCCGGCCCGCCATCTGCCAGCCCCAGACGTCGGTGGTGGCCATGACGAGACTGCCCGCCGTCATCAGCAGCAGCGCCACGATCGTGGTGGGCTTGTCGCCAAGCGTCCGGCCAATCGCGCCGCCCGGCAGCGCCAGCACGATGCCCGGTGTGAAATAGAGTCCGATCAGGATGCCGATATCGGCGAGCCCGACGCCGAAGCCCTGCTGCAGCAGCGGCGCGACCGCGGCCACGCTCTGGAACTGGAATGCGATGGTGAGGCGAACGACGAACAGGATCGCAAGTATGCCCCAGCGATTGCGCAACGCTTCATCTCCCCAAACCCTGTATCGAGCGTGCGGTGGGGAGACGCCGGAGTCAACCGGCCGTCTTCCTCGTCGCGCGCCCATAGAGGAGACATAGCAGCGCCAGCAGCACTGCGGCTGAGAGCCCGAGCGACCAGTGAATGCCGATCGCCGCACCGAACAGCCCGACCGTGATGCCGCTGAAGGCCCGCATCCCGAGCCCGGCCATATTGTAGAGGCCGACGACGCGACCGCGAATGTCGGACGGCGCGTTCAACTGCACCAGCGCCTGCGCCATGGTATTGAACGACAGCTCGAAGAAGCCTGCAAAGAACAACAGCACGATCGCGACCGGATAGATCCGCACCGAGGCGAAGCCGAGCAGCGCCACGCTCCACAGCATGGCGAGCATGATCGCGGTGCGCGGCGTGCCCTTGAGCCGCCCCCAGGATTCCAGCGCGATGCCGGCGAGCAGTGCGCCGGCGGCATCGGCCGCGAGCAGCACGCTGTAGGAGATTCCGGGATCGCCGTGGCCGAGATCGCCGGCAAAGCCCGGCATCTGGGCGTGATAGGCATTGCCGATCATGAAGGAGGTGAGGCCGGCAAGCCAAGTCATCGCCGTCAGCACCGGCTGCGTGCCGATGGCGCGGATGGTCAGCATGATGTCGGCAAGGCCGCGCACGGCGAAGCGCCGCATCGCGACACTCTTGTCCCGCACCGGCGCCCAGAACAGCCACAGCAGCATCGGCAGATAGAACAGCGTATTGAAGATGATGCCGTGCGAGGTGCCGAGCGTCAGCATGATGATTCCGCCGACGGCAGGTCCGACCAGAATGCCGAGATAGCGCGCCATCGCATTCAGCCGCACCGCGCTCGGAAGATCAGCGGGACCGACGAGATCGTAGAGCAAAAGCTGGTTCGGCGTCTGCCACAACACGCCGGCGCAGCCATGGACCACCAGCAGCAGCATGGCGTGCCACATCTCGATGGCGTCGGTGATGAAGAAGAAACCCCATCCGGCCGAGGCAACAATGAACAGCAGCATGCCGCACTGGATGATGCGGCGCGGATCGACCCGGTCGGCCAGTCCGCCAACCGCGACCGAGAACAGCAGGAACGGCAGCCAGTGTGACAGCACCGCAAAGCCGGCCAACGCCGGCGAATGGAATTTCTGGAACACCACCCAATAGCTGATCACATGCTCGATATTGTCGGCCATCATCGCCAGCACGTAAGCGATGAACTGGAGCCGGTAGGGCACCGACCTCATCGCTGCGAACGAGCCGGACGCGACCACGGGATTTTGAGGGAGGGGGTTCAAGCGGGCACCTGGGGTGGGACTTTGGCGCCGTGCCTACACGTTCGCCGTCGAGCGCTCAAGGCACTTGGGTGTGTGGAGACCAGGGTCCCGTAGCCCGGATGAGCGAAGCGATATCCGGGAATGCTGGCCCCGCATGTCGCTTCGCTCATGCGGGTTACGAGACCGCGGCTTGGCACCAGCGCGCATCTCACATACGCTTCGCTTCAGCCCGCACCAATCAATCATAACAGACGGGCATCGAGGACACGCCATGGACCAGATCCGCGTCTGCACCCACGCAGGGCCGGGCAGCGAGCCCGTCATCCGCAGCGTGCCGTGGCCGAAGGTCGGCAAAAAGGCCGCGCTGATCAAGGTCGGCGCGTGCGGCGTCTGCGGCACCGACCTGCACATCCTGAAAGGGCACTGGCCGAAGCCGCTGCCATGGCCGTTCACGCTCGGCCACGAGCTCGGCGGAATCATCGTCGAATGCGGCGACGAATTCACCGAGGACTTCATGAGCAAGCCGCTCAAGGTCGGATCAAAAGTGATGATCCCGCCGCTGATGCCCTGCGGCAGCTGCTATTACTGCATCCATTATCCCCTGACCGCCAACAAATGCCTGACGCCGGTCTATTACGGCCGCTATCTCGGCTTCGACAAGGCGCCTCACATGTGGGGCGGCTGGGCCGAATATGTCTATGTCGATCTCGACATGCTGCCGGGCACCAAGATCTACAAATTGCCTGACGACATGTCGCTGCGGTTGGGTGCGCTGTCGGAGCCGCTGACGTCCTGCATCCGCGCCTTCAATCGCGCCAGCCGCGCCGGCGGTTTTTCCTGGGGCGACACTGTGGTGATCCAGGGCTCGGGCCCGATCGGCATTCTCGCGGTCGCCGCCGCGCAGGAGATGGGAGCAGGGCGCGTGATCTGCGTCGGGGCGCCGGAGGAGCCGCGGCTCAAGCTCGCGCGCGAGTTCGGCGCCGAGGCGACGGTGAACATCGAGGAGATCAAATCGCCCGAGGCACGCATCGCGCGCGTGCGCGACATCGTCGGCGGCTTCGGCGCCGATCTGGTGATGGATTGCTCGGGCCATCCCTCCGCCGGCCCCGAAGGCATCGAGATGCTGCGCGACGGTGGCACTTATGTCGAGATGGGCCAGTTCACCGACGCCGGCTCGATCGAGACTTCATGGCACCGCATTTGCACCAAGGATATCAACGTGCTGGGCTCCTGGGGTTTTACCGCCAACGATCTGCCGCTCGGCGTCGACATGCTCCATCGCACGGCGGGCAAATATCCCTGGCTGAAGATGCAGACAATCTATCCGTTCACGGAAGAAGGCGTCGCACAGGCGGTCAGGGATGCCATGGCGATGAAGACGGTGAAGTCGACCATCGTGCCGTGGCCGGAACTGGTGGAATAACCGATGTCGTCCATCCCCGGGGATCTCGCAGCGTTCCTGGTCGAAGCCAAGCGCCATACCTATGCGGGGATGGGCGACGACGCCACCGCCGCTCCGCTGCTCAGAGGCTCAAAGCAGCTCGAGCATCGTGCGGCACCTATGCCTATCGCGATATCTATTTCGGGATGGGGTTTTTCGTTGGCCAAGAAACCGTGTCCCGGGATGACCGCGTCGTTTGGTCGATGAGCTACAGCGGTGGCGTCCGTGCGGAGATCACGGATCGAGACATCTTCCTCGCAATCTACAAATTCCTGGGTCAGGCGTTGCTGGATGTCAGCGTCGAGTATCCGTTTCGGGGCCCGCATCTGTTCGAGCAGGCAGGCATGATTTATCGAAACGAGGTCGAGGGCGCGCTCGATCGTTTCCACGGTGTCGAGACGATTGCGCGGCAGGATGGCGTGCCGCTCTATGCGGTCCGTTACAGTGGCGGTTTGTTGCGATAAAGTCTCGCGAGCCCTGTAGCCCCGGACGGAGCGCAGCGTAATCCGGGATTCTCGCCTGGGGCTCCCCGTATTCCGCTACGCTCCATACGGGCTACGGGCCGGCGTTTTGAATGAAGGACGAGATGACAACCGAACCGATCCAACGCACCCGCTCGCCCTTCCGCGCCATCCGTGCGATCGACTACACCGTCATTTTCGCGCGCGACATGGTGGCGATGCGGCGCTTCTACCAGGAGGTTCTCGCATTTCCGCTGCTGCGGGAGCTGTCGCCGGACTGGATCGAGTACGGCTTGGGCCCCAACACGCTGGCTCTTGCAAGGCCAAGCCGGACCGCGGCTGACGCGCCGACGCCGGCAGGCAGTGCCTCGCTGCAACTGGCCTTCAAGGTGTCCGCGGCCGAAGTCGATGCGTGTGCCGACGAACTCGCACGCCACGGCGTGGCGCTGCTGTCACCGCCGACGAACCAGTCGTTCGGGCATCGGACGCTGTTCTTCCGCGACCCCGACGGTAATCTTTTGGAGATCTATGCGGAGATCTGAACCGGGCAGCGGCGGGCCCGTACACGAAAAGTTCCATCGAAAATCCGCGAGTTATTCAAGCCGGGGTGAAACTTAGGCCCAGGTTACGGCTTTCAGTTCACGGGAGAGTTCATCGTGAAGCAGAACCTGAAGCCCCTGACCTACATCGCGGCCGCCATCTACTTCCTGGTGGATGCGGTCTTCATGGCCGTGGCGAGGCCAATCTCGCGCTGGATCGGGCGGCATCTCCAATTGAAGCGATTGCGGGGCTGGATCAGATCGCTGTCGCCTTATTGCTCGCTCGCCTTGTTTTCGGTACCCGTCATTATCCTGGAGCCGGTCAAGCCCGTGGCAGCCTATCTCGCGGCGACCGGGCAAATCGTGATGGGGGCCGTGACTTTTCTTGTCGGCGAACTGCTTAAGCTGGTGCTGGTCGAGCGCCTGTTCCATCTCACGCGCGACAAGCTGATGCGGATTCCGGCCTTCGCCTGGGCCTATGGGAAGTACTCCGAGGTGAAGGCGTGGCTGCAGGCAACCGACGCCTGGCGCGCCATCCGCGCACTGAGCCGCGCGGCCAGGGACACTCTTGTGCGGGCAAGAGCTAGACTGGTCGGCGGCTTCAGCAGCCTGGTGACCTCCAGGGATTAAGGCTGCAGGCATAGAGCTGCGCTGGGCGAGTTGCCATCTATGCGAGCTTGCGGTCCGCGGCGGTGGCCTTGTCGCCCGTGTTCGGCGTGCCGGTCGGCTCGATGAGCAGGAGATGAACTTCCTCGCGCGCGACCGGGCGATGCTCGACACCTTTGGGCACGACATAGAGTTCGCCCGGACCAAGCGTCACCGTGCGATCCCGTAATTCGATCTCCAAACTGCCTTTCAGGACGAGAAAGAAATCGTCGGTGTCGTCATGCTTGTGCCAGGTGAATTCTCCCTTCACTTTCACCACCATCACGTCGCAATCGTTGAAGGTCGTGATCGTGCGTGGGGACCAGAAATCCCCAAATGTCGCGAGCTTGTCGGCAAGCGAGATTCCGTCGGCCATGTGTTCTCCCGTTCTTCCGTGCGGCACAATTTGGGTCGAGCGATGCCAGCAGTTATTTGACATATCCCGACGATATGGCCTGCGCCCATTTCGGGTGGTCGTTGGCGAGGGCACGGGACGATGCGGCGTCCCAATCGTATTCGAGGGCCAAGAGTTCGGCCTGCCAGCCCCTTTGTCGCTTCGTGAGGATTGCATATCGCGCGTGCGGCGAGCGGTATTCCAGGTTTGCGGCAACGGGAATGTCTGCGAAGACCGGGCAACCAACGCTCCCTGGATTGAGAACCAGACAGTCATGAGGTCCGTGAACGACGGCCTGGCGGTGGCTATGACCACACAGCACCACACGCGCCGTCGGCTCACTCGCGAGGCGCATTGCCAGCACGTCGCGGCGTGCCGGTACGAAGCGGCCGTCGTCGAGCGTTTCTTCCAGCAGGCATGTCGTATCGTTCTCGGGCGTGCCGTGGCAGGCCAGGATCCCATCGTCCAGCCGTATTTGGGAAGGCAGGCTGTGGAGTGCGAGACGTTGCTCCGCAGTCAATGCGTTGCGCGCAAACAGACCCGCCGACGAGAGCTTGTCGTCCGGAAACTCCTCAATCCAGCGATCATGGTTTCCGCGTACGGTCGGCAACGACAGCGCCTCGAGCGCTTCGAAAGTCTCTTTCGGCCACAACGGGCTGGTGACGCAATCGCCAAGGTTGACCGTACGATCGACGCCACGCGCCTTGATGTCGGCCAGCACCGCCTCGAGCGCGGCAAGGTTGCCGTGGATATCGGAAATGACTGCCAATCGCATCGTCGTGCTCCCTAGTTCAATCGGCCTGAGCTTAGCCCTGTTGTGCGTCTCCGGCAGCTTCAACCGCGCATAATTTAAGCGAGGTGGCCGTGAAAATCTGCAGCCTCGCCCCAAAATCCCGCTATATGCAGTAAAATGCCCCGAAAACGCTGGATGTAGTGGGTCGAGCTGGCCAGTAAGCTTCTTCTCGGCATCACCAAAGCCATGCGTCATAGGCATGGTGATTTGCCCGCACTTGGCGTAAAGAGCGTCCAAATCAGATCACCACGCGTGCGGCTGGACCATTTGCCGCCTACGCAGCTTCAGGTCGCGCGGCTCGACGTTCCGCGCCTGGACCAACCAAGGTTTATCCCGTGTCTTTTCCGACCATGAGTGCGCCGCTCGCCCGAGCTTTGGCCGAGCGCAATTACGACCGTCCGACCCCCGTTCAGCTCGCCGTGCTCACGGACGAGGCCGCTGACCGCGATCTCTTGGTTTCGGCACAGACCGGCTCCGGCAAGACCCTGGCCTATGGGCTCGCCATGGCCAAGGACCTGTTGGGCGACGCCGAGCGGTTCGAGCGGGCGGGTGCACCGCTTGCCCTGATCGTGGCGCCGACCCGCGAGCTTGCCTTGCAGGTCCATCGCGAGCTGGCGTGGCTGTACGAGCATGCGAGCGGGCGCGTCGTCTCCTGCGTCGGCGGCATGGACCCCAGGCGCGAGCAGCGCGAGCTTGCGGCCGGCGCTCATATCGTCGTCGGCACGCCCGGCCGGTTGTGCGATCATTTGCGCCGCGGCCGTCTCGACATCTCGGAATTGAAGGTAGTCGTGCTCGACGAGGCCGACGAGATGCTCAATCTCGGCTTTCGCGAGGACATGGAGTTCATCCTCAAGACCACGCCGGACACGCGCCGCACCCTGATGTTCTCGGCGACGTTCCCGCGCGGCATCGTCGCGCTGGCCAAGCAGTATCAACAGCGGGCGTTCCGGATCGAGGTCGCCGGCGACGAAGGCGGTCACGCCGATATCGAGTACCGCGCGATCCGGATCGCGCCCGGCGATGCCGAGCACGCCGTCGTCAACGTGTTGCGCTTCTACGAGGCGCCGAGCGCGCTGGTGTTTTGCAGCACGCGCGATGGTGTCCGGCATTTGCAGGCGGCGCTGCTGGAGCGCGGCTTCTCCGTGGTCGCTTTGTCAGGCGAATTGACGCAGAACGAGCGAACCACGGCGCTGCAGTCGCTACGGGACGGACGCTCGCGCGTCTGCGTGGCGACCGACGTCGCCGCGCGCGGCATCGACCTGCCGAGCCTCGACCTCGTCATTCATGCCGACCTGCCCAACGACGCCGAGGTCATGCAGCATCGCTCCGGCCGCACCGGCCGCGCGGGCCGCAAGGGGACGAGCGTCATGCTGGTGCCGCCCGTGCGGCGGCGGCGTGCGGAAATGCTGCTGAACGTCTCGGGCATCGACGCGGTCTGGGGGACGGCGCCGCAGCCGGATGAGATCCGCAAGCTCGATCACGAGCGCATGAAGGACGTGCTGTTCACGGAGGAGACCACCGCCGACGATCTGGCGCTGGCGCAGGCGCTATTGGCCGAGCGGTCGGCCGAGGAGATCGCCGCGTCACTCGCACGGCTCTATCGCGCGCGGCTGCCGTCGCCCGAAGACATTATGGATCCCGGCGAGCGGAGCAGTCGGCCGCGCGAGGATCGCGGCCGCAATGATACGCGCGCACCGCGCGACGATATCCGCGCATCGCGTGGCGATGATCGGCCCGAAAGGGCGCGGCCCAAAGCGGGAAAATCGTCGTCGAAACATGGCATGGCGGATGGCAGCGTCTGGTTCCGGGCCAACATCGGACGAAAAAAGAATGCGGAAGCGCGCTGGCTGTTGCCGATGATCTGCCGCCGCGGCGGCATCGACAAGAACGACATCGGCGCGATCAAGATCATGGACACCACGACCGAGTTCGAAATTTCCGAGCGGGTCGCGGAATCCTTCGCCGTGAAGATCAAGCGTCCGGACAAGGAAGACAATATCCGCCTCGAGCCGATGGCGGATGCGCCGCAGCGACAGGCGGCTTCGGAAGAGCGGCCCCACGCGCCGCGGCGCGAGATCGGCGACAGCGATCATCGTGAACGCCAGGGCGAACGCGCGCGCGAGCCGAACGGGTTCAAACCGCAAGGCAAACCTCACGGCAAGCCACACGGTAAACCGCACGAAAAGCCGTACGGCGAACGCACACCGAAATTCGACGATGCTCCTTCCTTCGCAAAGAAGAAAAAGCACAAGAACAAGCCGGGCCACGCTGAGCCCTCGGTCACGTCGTGGTCTGAGAAGGGCGCCGCCGGGAAGAAGCCGAAGACTAAAAAGAAGCATCGCGCCTGACGGCGGCCTACCGGCGTCGACGGGGAGGGGCGTTACGTCGCAGCGAGGTCGCGCAGCATGTAGGTCGCGCTGTCGCCGTAGGACGCGAGTTTCGCCCGCAGCTCCGCATCCGCCGTGACCGGCCGAAAGCCGAGACGCTCCCACAGCGGCCGCGTGGCGTAGACCGACACCAATGCGAGCGTCGCGATTCCTGACGCGCGCGCGAGCTGTTCGGTCGCAACGACATAGTCGCGCGCGACGCCGCCGCGAAAGTCGGGCAGCACCGCGATGTCATGCAAATAGAGGCAATCCGCACCGCCGGGCAATTGCTCGAGGAAGCCGTCGAGCGGCGGAATCCGGTGCTGGATCCAGGGATGCGCGAAACCATAGCCGACGATCCCGTCGTCCGCGACAAGCACGCGGCAGCCATCGGGATAGAGCCGCATCTTTTCCGCGAACACCTCAGGGCTTTCAGGCAGATCGGGATGGATCCGTGCTGCGATCTTGCTGATCGCCGGCAGATCGGGGGCGCGCGCGGGACGCCAATGCGGCTTGCTCATGTCGATCCGTCGTCCATCTCCATCATCCCAGTTTATTCCGATGCGACGAGGCTTGCAGCGAAAAATATCTTTGCCGCGATCTCAGGAATACGACGGCTCGCGCGGCGTCCTACCCATGCAAGCCCATTGCCTGACAGGAGAGACCATGACGTCATCGATCCGCCTCGCGCTCACGCTCGCAATATCGCTGGCGCTGCTTCCCGCTGCCTTCGCGGCACCGCCGACCAAGACCGGCAAGACCGACAAAGGGAACGTGCTTACCGACCCCAAGGGCATGTCGCTCTATACTTTCGACAAGGATGCTGACGGCAAGTCGGCCTGCAATGGTCCGTGTGCGACCAACTGGCCGGTGCTGAAGGCCGAGGCGAGCGATGCGGCCGCCGACGGCTACACCGTCATCACGCGCGACGATGGCTCGAAGCAGTGGGCCTACAAGGGCAAGCCGCTCTACACCTTTGCCAAGGACACCAAGCCCGGCGACGTCACCGGCGACGGCTTTCTGAACGGCGCCTGGCATCTGGCGATGCCGTGAGCAGGGTGCACTCCTAGCGCAGCCCCTCATAGACCATCAGCCCGCGTGCGATCTGCAGCTTGCGGATCGCGCGCGGCAGCAGTTTTTCCGGCTGGTGCAGATAGCGCCAGGAGGTGAGGGCGAACGGGCCCAGCGCGCCGCATTCGTCGTCGAACGGCGCGAGCACGCCCGTCACGCTCACCGGTGTATGCGGGCGGGCGTTGAACGGCAGCAGCAGCAGCTCGAGATGCGCCTTGCTGCCGTCCTCGCGCGCGGCGGTGACGCCGGCGATTGCCCCGAGGCTCTCGTCGGCGACGATGGTCGTGATCTCCTCGATCTCGCGGCGGCTAGCCTCGTTGAACAGCGCCGCAAAGCTCGCATCCTTGAGGTCGCGCCCTGCGAGGGCGCAGACGCGCGTGCCGGCGACGCGGAACGGAAAGCCGAGATGGGGCTCGCAGGAGAGCACGAAGATGTCACCGAGCAGGCCGCGCACGGCGGCCGGATCGATATCGGCCCGGTCAGGGGCCCGCGCGGTGCCCCGCTTGGTGTCCCAATATGCGAAGAACTCGCGGCTCGACGGATGTTTCATGGCTGAACGCTTACCCCGGGGCGCAACCTCGCGGGACAAACCTGTCCCGCTTCAGTGCAGCCGCGATCCCTGTGTTGTTGTGCAGGAGGGGCTTTGCAGCGTCCATGCCGCAGCGGCATTTTCGGTGCTCCTGGCGCTGCCTTTGCGTCGTTAACGTTAAATTAACTATGCGCTTTCCGTGCACCGCCCCGCTGCTATGGTGATCGCGGTCGCAAGCCTCGCCGCTTTTCTCCAGGTTCTCGGCGAGGCCTGTACACAGGCGTCAAACAGTTTGGTCACCGGCCGCGGGGAGGGGTGGGGATACTCCCGTCTCTCTGGGTACCGGAAGTCCGACACGGATAGGCAGGGCTTTCCCAGGGCCCTGCCTTTTCCTTTTGTGCACTTGCGCAGCGCGGGCAAAGGCGACTATCTCCAAGGCCTGTCGTGAAGCCTGTCGCTCCGATCGCGCCTGAAAGCGAAGCCGCCCTTGGAATTCCCGCCAAATTCTCCGCCGCAAGATCCTTCGTCGCAAGATGCTTCGCTGGGGGTGCCGGCCGTCGTTGAGGAGGCTCCGCGCGAGCCGATCCTGACGCTGCCGTTCGCGCTGACCGCCTATATCCTCCTGCTCGCGGTGATCCATCTGCGGGTGCTGCTGCCGCCGGAGCTCGAGAACTGGACCATCGACGTCTTCGGCTTCATCCCCAAGCGCTACGATTCCTCGCTGCTCAATCTGGAGATCCCCGGCGGAGCCGGCGCCAAGGTCTGGACCTTCGTCACCTATTCGCTTCTGCATGCCAATCTCACCCATCTCGGCTTCAACGTGCTGTGGCTGTTGCCGTTCGGCAGCGCGCTGGCGCGGCGCTTTGGCGCCATCAGGTTCTTCCTGTTCCTCGCGGTGACGGCGGCGGCCGGCGCGCTCGCCCATCTCGTCACCCATGAGCACGCGGTGGCGCCGATGATCGGCGCCTCGGCCTCGGTGTCCGGCGCGATGGCGGCGGCGATCCGCTTCGCCTTCGTTCGCGGCAGCTTCCTGTCGTTCAGCCGATCGGATGCCGATACCGCCGCAAGAGTTCCGGCGCTGCCGCTGTCGCGCGCGTTGCGCGACGGGCGGGTGCTCGGTTTTCTTGCGGTGTGGTTCGGCGTCAACATCGTCTTCGGCGTCGGCGCGATCGGCGTCGACAGCGAGACCACGAGCGTCGCCTGGCAGGCGCATATCGGCGGCTTCCTTGCCGGCCTGTTGCTGTTCGCGCTGTTCGATCCGGTGCCGCGCGTGCGAAGTGATGCTGCGGATGCGTCATCACGGGACATTTCAGACCGCATTTGAAGCGGCGCTTGCGGCGCCGCCCGAATTCATCCATCATTCCCGAGAAGAATGTTCCGAAGCGACAGGCCGCTAGCGGCGATGCTTCGCAAAGCGCCTGAACGTGAAACCGGCGCTGAAACTGTTAGTTGAAGACTCGAAGAACAAGTCCGGACCGCGAACAGCGGACGGTTGCGATTCAGGGAGGCGACAATGACGGTACGTTCGATTCTCAACACCAAGGGCCACCAGATCATGAGCGTCGAGCCCGACGCCAAGCTGGCTGCCGCGGTCAAACTGCTCGCCGACAAGAAGATCGGCGCGGTGCTGGTGATGAACCAGAGCCGGCTGGAAGGCATCCTGTCGGAACGCGACATCGTCCGGGTGATCGGCGAGCGCGGCGCCGGCGCGCTGGAGGAGCCGGTCTCGCAGGTCATGACCCGCAAGGTGGTCACCTGCAAGGAGACCGACACGGTCGCCGAACTCATGGAGATGATGACCACCGGCAAGTTCCGCCATCTGCCCGTGGTCGACAACGGCAAGGTGGTCGGCCTGATCTCGATCGGCGACATCGTCAAGCGTCGGGTGCAGGAATACGAGGCCGAGCAGGAAGCTCTGCGCGACTACATCAAGACTGCCTGATCAGTAGACCGCCTGATCAGGCCTGCTGGTCGGCTTTGGGCGCGGCGCCCTCGGGCGCGGGCGCCAGTTCGTGGATTGCCTCCTGGATGGACTCCAGCGCACGCTCGGCTGCGCGGGTGCCCAGCGCGATGAGGTCTTCGGAGCGGTGGAAATCGAACCAGCCGAATTGGCCGATCCGCGGTGTGATCAGCATGTCGGGCGGATCGCCGGCGAGGCGGGCCCGGGTGATACGGTCCTGCATGATGTTGAAAGCGTCGACCATCACCGAGGAGAGGCCGGGCCGGGCGCTGCCGCCGCCGAAGAACTCGCGCTTCACCGTCTTCTCAGGCGAGAAGAATCTCGGGAAGCGCCGCTTTGACGCCGGCTCTTCGGTCGCGGGGATCACCGGTTCAGGCATCGCGCCGTGCGAATAGACCGTCGTCGAATAGGTGAAGATGTCGCTGGAAAGATTTGCGGCGATGACGATTTCCGCGCCGAGCGCGCGGGCGGCCGAGACCGGCACCGGGTTCACCAATGCGCCGTCGACCAGCCAGCGATCGCCGATCAGGACCGGAGAGAAGATGCCGGGCAGCGCGTAGGAGGCGCGCATCGCGTCGACCACGCGGCCGCGCGTCAGCCAGATCTCGTGGCCGGTGCGGACCTCGGTCGCGACGGCGGCGAACTTGACCGGGAGATCCTCGATCTGGCTCTGGCCGCAGGCAGCCTCGAGCCGGGTCGCCAGCTTCTCGCCGCCGATCAGGCCGGAGCCGTTGAGGCGGATGTCGAGATAGCCGAGGATGTTGCGCATGCCTTGCAGGCTGCGGCCCCATTCTTCCAGCGTATCGAGCCGGCCGGCTGCATAGAGGCCGCCGACCACTGCGCCGATCGAGGTGCCGACCACGACGTCAGGCACGATTCCGTTGGCGAGCAGGGTCCTGATAATGCCGATATGAGCGAAGCCGCGCGCCGCGCCGCCGCCGAGGGCAAGGCCGATGACCGGCCGGCGGATGCTGCCCAAGCCGACTTTCTCGCCGACCTTATCGCTGTTCGAACCCCGACCCTTCAATATGTCCAGCACCGAAACTCTCCTACGCCGGGACCCGCCGTCAGACTAGGCACCGCACTCGCGCTCCGCCAGAACCGGGCCGAAGCATGGTTTATGCCGGTTTGGGAAGCGCGCGGGGCAGGAGTATGGCGAGGGACGGGTGCCCCTGGGGTAATCACGCAGGCGTCAGCCGGGTTCCAAAGAACCGTATTGGCCGTATTTCCCGGGGATCCAGAGGCTTGAATTTGCCGCGTTTTCGGTGAAAAGCAGGTGGCATGACTCTCGGGGGTGACGGCATCATCGGATGGCGGCGCAGCACATCGCTGCTGCCGGTGCTGGTCCTTGCTGCCTGCCTCTATACTCTTAGCCAAAATGCTGCGCAGGCGCAGCTTTTCTCCGATCGTCCGCCGCCGGTGCCGCCCGCTTCGGTGCCCGATCCCGGCGGTGCCGTCAGTCTGGCGCCGCCCTCCGGCCCGGGTGCCGGACCGCCGAGCCTGCCGCCGACCCTGTTGCAGCCGACCACGCCCAGCATGCCGCCGCCCGCGGTCACGACTGTGCCATCCGCCCCGCCGCTCAACGCGGCGGTGCCCGGACAGGGCGTGCTGTCGCTGACCGCGAAATACGGCAAGGACACCCCGCCGATCACCAGCGGCCTGGTCTGGCGCGTGTTTGCCGATCGTCCCGACGAGAACGGCACCTTCAAGCTGATTCGCGAAGATCGTAATGCCACGCCAAACATCGTGTTGCCGCCCGGCAATTACGTCGTGCATGTCGCCTTTGGCCTCGTCAGCGCGGTGCGCACCGTCAGCCTGAAAGCCGAGACCGATCGCGAGTCCTTCGTGCTGCCCGCCGGCGGCTTGCGCATCGAGGGCCGCGTCGGCACCAGTCGCATTCCGCAGAACCAGATCTCGTTCGCGATCTACAAGGGGAGCCAGTTCGAATCCGGCGAACGCGCCTCCCTGGTGCCGAACGTGGCCGCCGGCGACGTCGTGCTGCTGCCGGAGGGCACCTACTACATCATCTCGAATTACGGCGACGCCAATTCGGTGGTGCGCTCGGACATCCGCGTCCAGGCCAGCAAGCTCACCGACGTCACCATCACCCACCGCGCTGCCGTCATCACGCTCAAGCTCGTCAGCGACAGGGGCGGCGAGGCGCTCGCCAACACCGCCTGGTCGGTACTGACCCCGGGCGGCGACGTCATCAAGGAATCGATCGGCGCCTTTCCCCGCGTCGTGCTCTCCGAAGGCGAATACCGCGCCATCGCCAAGAACGAGGGCAAGGTCTACGAGCGCGGCTTCAATGTCGTCAACGGCGTCGACGGCGAAGTCGAGGTCGTCGCGCGGTAGTGCTTGAGCGGTGATGCCGCATGCGGCCCGACGCTGGTCTTCGTGCCTGGTGAACACTTCTCATTCAGCGCATGGATTCCCATATCTCATTACCGCCAGTCCCGTGTGCGAAAGCAGATGCTTTCCGCTGCTCCGCTTGCTGTTGCGATTGTTGGCGTTTCGATTTGAACAGCTCTGGCAGCGCTACCAAGCAGGACCGATCAACACCGGCACCGCCGGCTTATTCCAGCGGCGCCGCGACTTCCTCACAGCCGGTGCAAGATACCTATTTCCGATAATCAATTTTATTCGCTTTCCATCCTGCCGCGTTATATGTCGGACATCACTCCAACGGGGGAGGCCGGAGCAGGCTCGTGCGTCTGCGAGACCGGCAAGGAGCAGGGGACCAAGCTCGTCGGCATGTTCGAAGTGATCCTCACCAGGCGTAAGCGGTTCGGCTGGCGGTGGCAGGTGTGCGACCAATCCGGCAAGAAATTTGCCGATGGCTTCGAGCGCACTCGGCCGTCCGCCAAATATCATGGCGAGCGCGCATTGTTCTTTCTGTTGTCGCAGGCCCATCTGCGCAACCGCTTGGCGACGTCCAGCGAGGACTAGTCGGGACTGCGCGTGCGGGTCTCCGCCGCCCCGCCTTGCGCCTCATCCATCGGGGGGAGGGGACTTCTCTGCGAGCGCCGTCAGATATCCACGACGAGCTTGCCCTGCGTCGCGTGATCGCGGATCAGCGCATAGGCGTCATCGACACTCTCCAGCGTGAAGTGCCGCGGATCCAGCAGCGGCAAGAGCTTGCCCGCCTCAACCAGGCGAGTGGCCTCCGCCATGATCTCTCCGTGATGCGCGCGGCCTTCGCCTGACAGCAGTGGCAGCAGCGTGAACACGCCGGAATAGGTGGCGGCGCGGAACGAGAGCGGCGCAAGCCCATGCGTACCCCATCCGAGCGCGCTCACGACATGACCGAAGCGGCGTACGGCTTCGAAGGAGGCGTCGAGGACCTTACCGCCGACGGTGTCGTAGACGACGTCGAAGCCGCGGCCGCCCGTATGCTCTGCAACATAAGTCGCGATGGCGGTGTCACGGTCGATGAAGGTTGCGCCAAAACCTTCGATGGTGGCGCGCTGCGATGCCGAGCCGGTCGCGAACACATCTGCTCCGAACGCGCGCGCGATCTGGATCGCGATGTGGCCGACGCCGCCTGCGCCGCCATGGATCAACACCTTCTGGCCGGCCTTCAGCGCCGCGCGGTCAATCAGTCCTTCCCAGGACGTGATGAAGATGAGGGGCAGGGCAGCTGCCTCCCGCATGCTGAGATTGGCAGGCTTCAGTGCCAGCAGGTCGGCGTCGACAGCGGCGAATTCCGCGAGCGATCCCTGTACACCGCCGACGCCTCCCGTCATGCCATAGACCTCGTCGCCCGGCTTGAACCGCGAGATGTCATGTCCGGTCTGCTCGATCACGCCGGCGAGATCCAGTCCGAGAATCGCAGGCAGCGGATGGCGTGCATGCGCCGCGGCACCGGCATGGATCTTGGTGTCGAGCGGATTGACCCCGCTCGCGCGGATTCGCACCAGCACCTCGCGTGGGCCGATCTCGGGCGTGGAGATCGTTGAGAGGCGCTGGCGCGCGTTGTGGGACTCCAGGACGGCCGCGCGCATGGTCGATAGTCTCGTCATGATCGTCTTGCTCCGTTGGTGGCCCCAATATGCTCATGAATTTTTGCATGGGAAGGAATGAGAATGTACGATGTCCGTGCGTTTTTGTATGAGGGAGGCTTCCGGTGGACTGGAGTGATCTGCGCATCTTCCTGGCGATTGCGCGCGAAGGCACTCTCGGCGCGGCCGCGCGCAAGATCGGCCAGACCCAGCCGACGATGGGACGGCGACTTCGCGCGCTCGAACAGTCGCTCGGGCAAACGCTGTTCCAGCGTACGGCGGATGGTTTCGTGCTGACCGACGAGGGAACGGCTGTGCTGCGCCATGCCGAGCGGATCGAAGAGGAGGCGCTCGCCTTGGAGCGGCGTGCGTCCGGTGCGGAGACGCAGCTCGATGGCTTGCTGCGTCTGTCGTCGTCGGACTGGTTCGGCACGGTAATACTCTCGCCGGTGATTGCCGCTTTTGGCAAGCGCCATCCCAAGGTGACCGTCGAGCTTCTGACCGATGCGCGCCTCTACAGCCTGCCGCGCCGCGAGGCTGATCTCGTCTTCCGCATCAAACCGTTTAGCGAGCCTGAAGTGATCTCCCGAAAGCTGCTCCACATTCCCTACGCACTCTACGGCAAGAAAGGTAGCAAGCCGCCACGCGCGGGCGACGGAAGCGGTGTCCGCGTTGTGACGATGAATACCGAATTCGCCGACATGCCCGATGCCCTGTGGCTGAAGTGCACGCTGCCGAATATGGAAATCGCCTCGCGCAGCAACAACAGGCAGGCGCAGGCGGAGCTTTGCGCGAGCGGCGGCGGGCTCGCGGTGCTGCCGCGCCCGCTCGGCGACCGCGACCGCCGGCTGGTCGCGCTCGACATCGGCGCGACGCCACCCGGCCGCGACACTTTTGTGGGTTATCATCGCGATCTCAAGCGCCTCACCCGCCTGCGCGCGCTGCTCGATCTCGTGATCGAGCGATTGGCAGGGTGATGGCTCCTGACACGCTGCCGTAGCCCGTGTGAGCGAAGCGATACCTGGGACAGCCCGTGGTAGGAATCCCGGATATCGCTTCGCTCATCCGGGCTACAAGACCTTGCGTTGCCCGACGGGCAAAACACCCAAATTGTCGGTCAACGCGAGCCGCGAAAATATTCCGCTTTACCGAATTTCGGAAACGACGTATGTGTCGCCGCAACCCGGCCCAAGGAAGAGGGGCGTATCGCGATCGTCACGAACGCGGGCCGGACGGCGGTGGACGTTAGTCACATCGGCGCGATCGGCTTCGCAGGGCGGGCAACCGTGAGCGAAGGCCTCGCGCACACGACCGGTGTGATCGGCGTACGGCAAAATCGTGTGGTCCTGACGCCCGGGGTCTGTGCGTCAAGCGTTGCGGTGATGTGGGTTGCCCAACCGGGCGCACGCGTCAGCCATCCGCAAGGCGACGGGGGCAATAGTGCATCGCTCCCCGGGGAGAGCGCGACATAAGCCGTAAAGCCACTGCGCAGGGAAGGCCGGATGTTTTGGCTTCACCTGTATGCTGCTGTGCAATTTTGTTCACGACAATCTCGCACAGTGGACCGCGGGTGCCAGCCGGCACCCGGTCTCCCTGCGCCCTCTTTCATTTGAGGGTAAGGCATCGAGGCAAAGCTCGGGCGAACAAGCCGCGAGGATGCGAAGGTGCGTCTGCGATCCGGAATGCGATGAAAGTGCGACGCTTCCACCCACAGACTCCGTCGTTGCGAGCGCAGCGAAGCAATCCAGAGTCTTTCCGCGTGGGCAGTCCGGATTGCTTCGCTGCGCTCGCAATGACGAGGATGATGGGAGTATACGCCGCCGAGATCGCAAAGCTGCTCGCCGATTTCGGCGAGCGAGATTCACGGACGGCGTAACTCGGACGGATAGCAGTCGTAGACCAGCGCCTTGAAGGCCGGCGTGATGCGGCTGCGCTCGTTCTGGGTCTGCTGCATCAGCAGGTAGACCATGTCGAGCTTGGGATCGACGCCGAAATAGGTGCCGCTGCCACTGTCCCATTTCAACTCGCCGAGCGAGCCCGGCGGCGGCGGTTTGGCGTTGCCGGGATCGGTCCGCACCGCGAGGCCATAGCCATAGCCGAAGCCGTCGCCCGGAAAATAGAAGTAATCGCGTCCGACGCCCGAGCCCGGCCCGACGTGATCGGTCGTCATGGCCTTGAAGGCAGCGGGGCTCAGATAGCGCTTGCCGTCGAACTCGCCGCCATTGAGCAGCATCTGCGCGAATCGCTGGTAGTCGGTGATGGTCGAGAGCAGCCCGCCGCCGCCGGACTGCCATTCGGGGTGATCGAGGCGCTCGCGCTCGGCGGCGAGCAGGATGTTGTCGTTCGGCAGCGGCCGCGCCATCCGCGCAAGCTCGTCCTCGGTCGCCAGCGCGAACTTGGTGCTGCTCATGCCGAGCGGATCGAAGATGCGCTGCTTGAGGAATTCGTACAGCGTCTGGCCCGAGATGATCTCGATGACGCTGCCGAGGACGTCAGTGGAATGACCGTAGCGCCACAGCGTTCCCGGTTGCCGTGCCAGCGGCAGCCTTGCGATGCGTTCGGCGAATTCCCTGTTGTTGAATTGACCTTCGAAGATATTTGCGGCCTTGTAGGCCTGCTCGACCCATTTGCCGCCGATGTAGTCGTAGCTGATGCCCGAGGTGTGCCGCAGGAGATCCTCGATGTTGACGGGACGGACCGGGGCCACGAGATCCAGGTGCAACGTGCCGTCGGGATTGGTGACCTCGAGGCCCACCTTGGTGTCGGCGAAGAGGGGAACGTATTTCGACACGGGGTCGGTGAGCGCGAGCTTGCCCTCGTCGATCAGCATCATCGCGCCAAGGCAGGTGATCGGCTTGGTCATCGAGTGGATGGCGAAGATCGTATCGGGCGTCATCGCGAGACCGGTCCTGGTGTCGCGCACGCCAATAGTCTTCAGATAGACCGGCTTGCCGTGCTGCTGGACCAGCACCACGGCGCCGGGCAGCCGGCCATTCGTCACCTCGTTGTCGAAATACGCTGTGATACGGTCGAGCCCGTCGGACGACGGCGCGGGGACGTCGGCGGCGCGGCTTCGCGCCATCGTGCCGGCCAGCAGCGCGGCTCCGACCAGAAATTCACGACGCTTCATCCGGGCTTCCTCCCTCGCCGGGATCAAAGCCGCAAGACGTCGAAGGCGTCAACACGCCTTCGATTAAAATCGCGTCACGATTTCAGAAAGGACCGGTCGCGGACGGTCTTCGCTCGGCCTGGTCGGCTTGCCGATATGGACGAAGCCCGCGAGCTTCTCGTCCGGCTTGAGGCCGAGGCCATCCAGCACGTCGCGATCGAACGCGAACCAGCCGGTCAGCCAGCAGGCGCCGTAGCCGAGCGCCGCCGCGGCCGTGACGATGTTCATAACGCTGGCCCCGGCCGACAATTCCTGCTCGAAGGCCGGCACCTTCGGATGCGGTTTGGTGAAGCTGACGATGCCGATCACCAGCGGCGCATCCGTGAGGCGTTTGCGCTCGGTCTCGACGTCGGCCGCCGGCGCGCCGGGATTCTTCCGGGCAAACACCTTCGCGATCACCTCGCCGGCGCGCTGGCGCGCATCGCCCTCGAAGATGATGAAGCGCCAGGGCGCGAGCTTGCCATGATCAGGCACGCGCGCGCCGATGGTGAGGATCGTCTCGAGCTCGGCCGGGGAGGGGCCAGGTCCGGACATCTCGCGCGGCTTGACCGAGCGGCGGGTCTTCAGGAGTTCGATGGCGTCGGGCACTGCGGTTTCCTCTTCGGCTGGTCGTGGGGCGTGCAGTCCCCACATAGGAATGCACGCCCGCAACCGAAAGCGAGTTTAGACCGATTTCAGATGTCAGGTCGCGCCACGCGCCCGCTTCACATCCGGCGGGGTCGCTTCGTCGACGAGGGCGGCGATGGCTTCCACCGTCGTCGTCACTTGCTGCCCGTCGCTGCCGAGCCGGCGGATCGAGACCGACTGCGTCTCGGCCTCTTTCTTGCCGACCACGAGCAGTGCCGGAATTTTGGCGAGCGAATGCTCGCGGACCTTGTAGTTGATCTTTTCGTTGCGCAGGTCGATCTCGGCTCGAAGTCCCGCACGCCGGACCTGCTCCAGCACCTGCTTGGCATACTCGTCGGCTTCCGACGTGATGGTGGTGACCACCACCTGCACCGGCGACAGCCAGAGCGGGAAGTTGCCGGCATAGTGCTCGATCAGGATGCCGATGAAGCGCTCCATCGAACCGCAGATCGCGCGGTGCACCATGACCGGCGGCTTCTTGCCGCTGTCGTGGTCGATGTAGAACGCACCGAACCGTTCCGGCAGGTTGAAGTCGACCTGCGTGGTGCCGCACTGCCAGTCGCGGCCGATGGCGTCGCGCAGCACATATTCGAACTTCGGTCCGTAGAAGGCGCCTTCGCCCGGATTGATCTCGGTCTTGATGTGATTGTTCTGCGACTGGATCTCGCGCAGCACCGTCGCCATCACGCGCTCGGCGTGATCCCACATCGCGTCGGTGCCGACGCGTTTCTCCGGCCGGGTCGACAGCTTCACAGTGAGATCGCCGGTGAAGCCGAAATCGGCATAGGTCGACAGGATCAGCTCGTTGATCTTCAGGCACTCGTCGGCGAGCTGATCCTCCATGCAGAAGATGTGCGCGTCATCCTGGGTGAAGCCGCGCACGCGCATCAATCCGTGCATCGCGCCGGACGGCTCGTAGCGGTGCACCACGCCGAACTCGGCGAGCCGCAGCGGCAGGTCGCGGTAGCTCTTCAGGCCATGCTTGAAGATCTGCACGTGGCCTGGGCAGTTCATCGGCTTCAGCGCGAACCAGCGCTTGTCTTCGGCCTCCTCGCCGGCCGACTGCGCCGCGAACATGTTCTCGCGGTACCAGCCCCAATGGCCGGAGGTCTCCCACAGCGACTTGTCGAGGATCTGGGGGGCGTTGACCTCGCTATAGTCACCGGCCAGGCGGCGTCGCATATAGGCGATCAGCTGCTGGAAGATGGTCCAGCCCTTGGCGTGCCAGAACACGACGCCCGGACCTTCCTCCTGGAAGTGGAAGAGGTCGAGCTCGCGTCCGAGCTTGCGATGGTCGCGCTTTTCCGCTTCCTCGATCTGCTTCAGATAAGCGTCGAGGTCCTCCTGCTTGGCGAATGCCGTGCCGTAGATGCGGGTCAGCATCGGGTTGTTGCTGTCGCCGCGCCAATAGGCGCCGGCCACCTTCATCAGCTTGAAGGCGTTGCCGACCTTACCGGTCGATGTCATGTGCGGGCCGCGGCAGAGATCGAACCAGTCGCCCTGGTAATAGATCTTGATCGGCTCGTTGCCGGGAATGGCATCGACCAGCTCGACCTTGAACGCCTCGCCCTTGTCGCGGAATACCTGTTTTGTCTTTTCGCGATCCCAAACCTCCTTAGTAAAAGGCTTGTCGCGCGCGATGAGCTCGCGCATCTTCTTCTCGATCGCGGCAAAGTCTTCCGGCGTGAACGGCTCGTTGCGGAAGAAATCGTAATAGAAGCCGTTCTCGATCACGGGGCCGATGGTAACCTGCGTGCCCGGCCACAGCGTCTGCACGGCTTCGGCAAGCACGTGGGCGCAGTCATGGCGGATCAGCTCGAGCGCGCGTGGATCGTCCCGGTTGATCAGCTCGATCCTGGCATCGGCTTCGATGGGATCGTCGAGGTCGGAGACCACGCCGTCGAGCGCCATCGCGACCGTACGCTTGGCCAGCGACGGCGAAATGCCCTTGGCGAGTTCGAGGCCGGTGATGCTCTTGGCGTATTCGCGCCGGGCGCCGTCGGGGAAGGTGAGGGTGATTTTTTCCGGTGGGGTCACGGGTCTCAAATTGCTGAGGCTGTACTGGAAGCCGGATTCGGATTTGGGCTGCTCGGACTTGGATTGGTCCTTGGATGGGTCCTTGGGCTGGTCGGTCATGGCATGTCTCCTGAGGCTCACTCCTGCGAACGAGCGCAGGTAAGCGGGAACGAGCGATATATCAGGCGAGTCGGCCTGCGCAATCCGGCATTTCCAAGAAACCGGCGCGCAAAAGCGGAGGCGCTGCACGAACTATTCCGGGCAACGCCCTTTAACTGGTCGCAAGGCGGCTCTACATGCGTTTGCATGGAAAATGCACGCGCCGGCCGTTTCGCGCCAACCGCCCTGATGCTCGGCAATCTCGTCACCGGCTGCTCAGTACTGGCGCCGGCGGGCATGCTGCCGGAATTGGCGACGGGGCTCGACGTCAGCATCCATGCGGCTGCGCTCCTGATCACCTTCGGGGCTGTCATCCTCTGCATCGGCTCGCCGCTGACGGCCTGGCTCACCAGCCGGATCGAGCGCCGGGCGTTACTCACCACGACGCTGGCGGTGCTCGCTTTTGGCAATCTGGCCTCGGCCTTTGCGCCCGACTATGCGAGCCTCCTCGTCACCCGCCTGGTGATGCTCGCGGTCGGCGCGCTTTACACGCCGCAGGCCGCCGGTACGGCGGCGTTGATCGTGCCGGTGGAGCGTCGCGGCAGCACGATTGCCTACATCTTTCTCGGCTGGTCGCTCGCTGCCGCCGTCGGCCTGCCGCTGATCACCTTCATCGCCAGCCGCTATGGCTGGCGCGCGGCCTATGGCGGAATCGGCGCGCTCGGTTGCGTCAGCTTCCTGCTGTTGCTGATGCGGCTGCCGGGGGGCTTGAAGGGGACGCCGGTGGATCTGAAGACCTGGAGCGCGGTCGGTCGCAACAGAACGATCCGGCTTCTGCTTGCGATCACGATGTTGCAGATGTCCGGGCAGTTCGTGGTGTTCACCTTCATGGGGCCGCTGCTCAACAAGCTGACCGGCGCAGGGCCCGATGCGATCGGCCTGGTGTTCGCTCTCTATGGCGTCTGCGGCTTCCTCGGCGTTGTCATCGCGACCCGCATCGTCGACACCTCGGGACCCTATCGCACCTCGCTGCTGTTCACCTGCCTGCTGCTTGCAGGAATCACGGGCTGGGCACTCGGCGCCGGCACGCTCGCGTTGATGGCGGGTGCGGTCGCGATCTGGGGCCTCGGTTTTGCCTCGACCAATTCGATGCAGCAGGTGCGGCTGGTCTCGGCCGCACCGTCGCTGGCATCGGCGACCGTCGCACTCAACACCTCCGTCCTTTATATCGGCCAGGCGGTCGGCTCTGCCGTCGGCGGACTGCTGTTCGCCCGCGAGCTCCTGCATACGCTCGGCTTCGTCGCAGTCGGTTTCGTGGTGGTGGCGCTGATCCTGGTCGTCCTGACCCGGCCCCGGCCGGCAACAGCCGCCCCGGCCTGAACGGAAGCGTGCCTGTGTGCGCAAGGTGCTTGGCAAACCGCGCGCCGGGAGGCTAGAAGGCCGGTCATGGGGACCAAAGAGGGTTGACTGAGATGAGGATGATTCTGGCGGTTGCCGCGGTGCTCTATTCAGCTTCCGCTTTCGCGCAAGCCGACAAGCCACCAATGATCGGAGACAAGCCGTTGGTGCAGGTCAAGCCCAAAGGGACCAAGGCGGGCACCAAGGAGGCTGCGGCCAAGCCGGCTGCCGCGCCGAAGGGCAAGCCACAATCCATCGCGGCGCGGCTGCAGGCTTGCCTGGACCTCGATGACGGCACCAAGGACCGGCTCAATTGCTACGACGCCGTGATCCCGCCGACGCCAAAGCCGAAGCCGGCCAAGGCCAAGGGCTACGCCGATTGCCGTTTCTTCAAGGAAGAGGACGAGCGGCTGGCCTGCTTCAACGGCTTTGCCGAAAGCATTCCGAAGCTGCCAAAGACCTGAGGCAGATCAGGGCCTGCGACAGTTACAGGCCCACCTAGCCAAAATACCGACGGCGCAATATCGCGGGCTTACCGGCTCGACGGGGATGGATTGGTGGAGGCCACGCGCGTGAGCGCGAGTGATGGCGTCGCCGACATCTTCACGAGGACGTCCTTGAGCGGGTCCCGCGTCCACGCTCGCGTCACATAGTCACGATGCGTGATGCCGTCCCCGGTTTCGACGAACACCACGCTGCCCGGACGCAAGGGGCCGTCCATGTCTTCGGAGACGGTTATGCCTTTCTGCCGCAGCGTGCTCATCAGTTCGCGGTCGCGCCGTGCGGTGTAGCGGGTGTAGGAGCTGACGAAGAAGCCGGAGCGGTGGCTCTCGATCCATGAGGCGAACTTGTCCATCTCGCCATAGACGGCGTCGAGCAACACGACGCCGCGGACACGGTCACTGATGCCACCAACCTCGAGGCTCCAGGCCGTCGGCAGGAAGCCGCCGCTGTAGCCGACGATCACGATCGGCATGTTGGCGAAGGCGCGGGCGCTGTTGGGATCGCCGGTGAGGCGGGCGAGATGGTTCGCCGACTCGTCGATGAAGCGCTTGAGGCCGCCAGTCTGCCAGAATTTTCCTGCGCTGGAATCGGCGGCATCGACCGCCATCTGCGGTGCGAGCAGGATGGCGTTGGCGCCGGAATCAGTGATCTGTTGCGGCACCAGCTGGCGGTCGCGCACGTCGCGCTCCAGCGTCGCGCCATTGCCGTGGAAGAACACCACGATCACGCCTGGCTTCCGCACGTCGAAATGTTCGGGCACGTGCATCAGGACGCGGTTATCGTTGTAAGTCTCGTCCTGCCAGAACACGCGCCCGGAATAGCTGCGGTGGCCGCGGCGGTCGCCCTTGGAGATGTTGAGGAATGGCGCGTCGGAGGCAGGGTTGTTGCCGAAATAGGGGAAGGCTGACGATTTCATGCTGACGAGCGTCGTCAGGTCCTCGCGTGGCGGACGCTGGTAGGGGGCCTGCGGCGCGAGCGAAGCAACCTTGTAAGGCGCCTGCTCCGGCTGCGGCTGCACGGCGCGCTTGGGTGAGAAGTCCGACATCTGCCGTTGCAGAAAACCCTCGCTCGCGGATGGGAAGCGCTCCCTGAACTGGGGGGCCGGGAATCGATCCTCGAACGTGTCGTTGCTTGCGACTTGCTGGTTTGTCTTCGCAACGACCTGGACGTTGGCTTGGACGTTGCCTTGGGCATTGGCCTGCGAGTTCGCCGCGAGTGCTGCCGGATTGGGTGCCTTGCCGCATTGAACCAGCGTCAGCGACAACGGCACCAAGGCTGAGATCAGAGCGGTCCGAAGCGCACGACCGCGTGCGCCGGACGTGGTCCGGTCGGCGCGGATGTCAGCTCTCGGTTTCGGAACGGCCCCGACCATTCACCCATGACCCCAAGTCATGACCACAAGTCCATCGGCAATCATTAAGGCAATTGAGCCTATGGGCGTTTAGGCGACGTTAAGTGTCCGGAGAAACTTCCCCACATCCGGAACGCTCAAAGGGACCACGCAATCGTGTCGTGATTGTGGGGGAGGGAGACGGGATGTCCCGGTGTTTACGACGCTTTATTGCCCGTTCGTGCATTGATGGTGCTGCAGTACCGATTTGGCCCCGCCTCATTTAACCCTTGTTAACCCTGCTTGAATTGACTGGACCGAGCTGCACGATGCTTCCCACGAGACGTGACGCCTGAGGTTGAGGACGGCGATGACGGCATCAGATGCGGGTACTGCACCCTGGACCGGCCGGCTGACCGGAAGCGGGTCGGGGGTCTCCGTTCTGGTCGCAACCGCCATCGTCGTGGCCGACATGATCGGGGTCGGCGTCTTCACCAGCCTCGGCTTCCAGGTCAAGGACATTCCCTCGGGCTTCTCGATCCTCTTGCTTTGGACGGTCGGCGGCATCGTCGCGCTGTGCGGGGTGTTCTCCTACAGCGAGCTCGGCGCGATGTTTCCGCGCTCGAGCGGCGAATACAATTTCCTCGGCCGAGCCTATCATCCCGCCTTCGGCTTTCTCGCCGGCTGGGTGTCGGCGACGGTTGGCTTTGCAGCACCCGTCGCGCTCGCCGCGATGGCCTTCGGCGAATACGCCAAATCGGTGGTCCCCGATGTGCCGCCGATCCCGCTTGCCATCGCCGTGGTGTGGCTGGTCTCGCTCGTGCAACTGACCGGGGTCAGGCATTCCTCGACGTTCCAGTTGATCTCGACCATCCTGAAGGTCGTGCTGATCGTTGCCTTCCTGGTCGCCGGCTTCATCGTCGGCGTGCCGCAGCCGATCGCCTTCACGCCGCAGGCGGGTGATCTCGTGCATATCGTCAGCGCGCCTTTCGCGATCGGGCTCGTATTCGTGATGTATTCGTTCTCGGGCTGGAATGCCGCGACCTACATCATCGGCGAGATGAACATGCCGCAGCGGGACCTGCCGCGTGCGCTGCTCGCGGGCACGCTGATCGTGCTCGTGCTGTACGTCGCGCTGAATGCGGTGTTTCTCCATTCTACGCCGGTGGGCGCGCTCGCGGGTCAGCTCGATGTCGCCAGCGTCGCCGGCAGCGCGATCTTCGGCAATCTCGGCGGCCGGATCGTCGGCGCGATGATCTGTTTCGGCCTGATCTCCTCGATCAGCGCGATGATGTGGATCGGCCCGCGCGTGATGATGACGATGGGGGAGGATATTCCGGCGCTGCGCGTGTTCTCGCGGAGATCGGTGCGCGGCGCGCCGGCCTATGCCATCCTGTTTCAGCTCGCCGTCGCCAATTTGCTGCTGTTCACGCGCAGCTTCGAGGCCGTGCTCGACTTCATCCAGTTCGCGCTGCTGTTCTGCTCGTTCTTCACGGTCGCCGGCGTGATCAAGCTGCGCATCACGGATCCCGATTTGCCGCGGCCCTATCGTGCCTGGGGATACCCGTTCACGCCGCTCGTGTTCCTGCTCGTGACCGCGTTCATGATGTACTATTTATTGACTGAGCGGCCGGTACAATCGCTATCGGGGATGCTCGTCATGGTCTCGGGCCTGGTGATTTATGCTGTTTTCCGCAGGCGGCCGGTCGCCGCTGGCACGTCACACAATCGCGAATAGACATGTTTCGACCCATGAGAATTGCGGCCGTGGCTCTCGCCTTGCTGGCTGGGGCCGTCTCGTCCGCACGTGCTGCCGAGGCAACTTTCGACGACACCGCGCGCTTCCTCGCGGGCATGCAGCCTTCGGCGGATTCGCCGCTGGTGCCGCTCACAAAGGACTCGGGTTGGCAACGCCAGGCGAGATTCTTCGACAGTGCCTTCGCCCAGCTCGAGGAGCGCCAGCTCGCGAAGATCCGCAACTGGGCCGACGTCAATTTGGCGGCGACCAAGCCGACCATGTTTTATTGGTTCAGCGGCCCCGACTTCCTCTACGCCAACGCCTTCTATCCCAAGGCCAGCACTTACGTGCTTGGCGCGCTGGAGCCGGTCGGTGCAGTGGCTGACCTGGCGCGATTGCCGCGCAGTTCGGTCGGCGCCGCGCTCTATAATGTCGAGCGCTCGCTCGGCTCGATCCTGAGTTTTTCCTTCTTCATCACCAAGCAAATGAAGGTCGACCTGCACACCAACCAGGTCAACGGCACCTTGCCGATCCTCTACGTCTTCCTCGTCCGCTCCGGCAAGATCATCCGCAATGTCGAGATGGTCGCACTCGACGACAAGGGCGGCGTGCATGTCGGCAACGACAATCCAGGACCGAACGCGACGCGCGGCGCCCGCATCACCTTTGCGGGCCCCGACGGCGAGGCGCGCACGCTGTATTATTTCTCGACCGATCTCTCCAATTCAGGTGCACGCGCGGCAGGATTCCTGAAGTTCTGCGAGACGCTCGGACCCGGCAACAGCCTGATCAAGAGTGCGTCCTATCTGCTGCACTCCGGCAATTTCACCGTGGCGCGCGACTGGTTGCTCGCCAACAGCGCGACCATCGTCCAGGACGATTCCGGCATTCCGCTTTCGAGCTACAATTCGCGGCAATGGCGGTTCTTCCCGTTCGGCCGCTATCTCGGACCGATCGGCGAATTCCCCGGCCGCTACCAGGAACGCTACGCCGCGCTGTTCACGCGCGCCCAGCCGATCGATTTCGGCGTCGGCTACCGCTGGCGGATGCACGAGTCGAACTTGCTGCTGGCGGTGAAGGTGCCGGGAAGCGAGACGGCGCCGGGGGCGGAGACCACCTCGTCCGCCGAGCCGTCGCCGAAACCGCTGCGTCCGAAGCGGCCACGTCCGCCTGAGCCGGTCCCGCCGCCACCCGGACGCTTTTTCTGGTCCCGCTAATTACCAGTGCACGCTCTGGCTCGGCACGATGAATGCCGTCGTGCTAGGCGGCGTGGCAAGACTCGTCTCCAGATACCAGCCGGAGCCGACCACGAGCAGCAGCAGGGCGATGATGGCGAGCATGTCGAGGGTTCTGGGATCGTGGCCTCGCGAACCACCCCGGGAATCCGGTCCAAGTCTGACGTGAAAATGAGGGCTGATTTTCCAGCGCATTGTTGTTTCCTCCCGCGGGAGCATCACAGCAACGCGAGGAGAGAGTTTCGGTTCCACTCAAGGTAGCGACACCTGAGGCGCCGCATCATGCTCAGGATGCGTTGACGCCGCGCCAGCGGCCGTAGCGCCAAGGCAAGTACCAGCGCGCGCCCTGTGGTGCGGTGAGGGGCACGTTGTCGATGCCCGAGGTGCCGAAAGGGTTGCAACGGAGCAGGCGTGCGAGCGTCATCCAGCCGCCGGCCCACAGCCCGAACCGTTCGATTGCCTCGTCGCCATAGGTGGAGCAGGTCGGCACGTGCCGGCAATTGTAGCCAACCAGCGGCGAGAGCGTGTGGCGGTAGAGCCAGATCAGCGCGCGGGCGAATCTGCGTGGAAGCCGGAGCGCGCCCGCGACGGGATTGGAACAGGGCTCGCGGGCTGATTGCTTCATGGGCGCTTTGCTGAGATCGTGGGCGAGGTTTTGCGCGGTTCCGGTGCAGGGAACTGTAAGCTGTTGTTTGTACGTCATATTTTGCGTGCTTTTTGGGAGCAGTGCAGCAAATGCCTATGGACGAGCTGTATTCCCCCGGATACCATTTTTGTGACGTCCATGTGAGACTCATTGGAATGTCGGAACGGGGCTTGGCTGAGTCGGCTCGCCGTAAGGCTTGGGCTAAAGCTTGGGACTTGGGGAAGGGACCAGTTTGAAACTTCTGAAGGCACTCAATCTTCGCGGCTGGTTGCTGGTGGGAACCGCTGCTTGTGGAGTCGTGCTGGCTGGCGCCGTCGCGACGCTCGGGTCGTCTGCCCGGGCCGGTGCTGCCCTCGAAGAGCGCAAGCTGCCGATGAAGTTCAATTGGGTCGCCTGCGAGCCGAATTGCCGCGGTTGGGTCAGTGCAGTCGGCATCATCACCGCCGATACGCCCCGGGACTTCGAAGAGTTTTCCCGCGGGCGCCAGCTCGGCGGCGCCACCGTGGTGCTGGATTCCAGCGGCGGTTCCGTCAACGACGCGATCACGCTCGGCCGGCGCTTCCGCAATCTCGGACTTCTGACCACGGTCGGCGTTAGCGTTCAGAACCGCGGCGGGCAGTCGGCCCGTCCGGCAGTCGCGCCGGAGGCCTATTGCGAATCCATGTGCGTGTTCCTGCTGTTGGCGGGCAAGAAGCGCTACGTGCCGGACGCGGCCCATGTCCGGGTTCACCAGATCTGGATGGGCGATCGCGCCGACGATGCCAAGGCGGCGAGCTACAGCGCGCAGGACCTGATGATCGTGGAGCGCGACATCGGCCGGCTTGCCAAATACACGTTCGACATGGGCGGTGCCGGCGATCTGCTGTCGCTCGCGCTCAGCGTCCCGCCCTGGGAAGATTTGCACCAGCTCGATGCAGGCGAGCTCAAGCTCACCAATCTCGTGACGACGGATCTCGTGGCCGATGTGCTGCCGCATGTCGACATCTCCGCGCCGGCAATGGCGGAGCTTGCACCGAAGACCCAGGCGAGGTTCGGTGCGGAACCGGAGCAGGCTGCGAAGTCGACCAAGACGGCGGAAGCCCTGGTGCCGACGGGCGGCGTGGCCACGCCGGTTGCGGCGTCGCAGAAGTAGCCTCGAATCTCTGATCTATTTCCGGGCCCTGCGACCAGCCCGGGATCAGCCTCCGAATCAGCCTTGCGCCGCAGCCGGCTGCTTCGCCTTCGCTTCGATCTGGCCGATGGCATCGACCACGGCATCGAAGGTCAGGAGTGTCGAGGCGTGGCGCGCCTTGTAGTCGCGGACCGGCTCGAGGAACTTGATCTCTTCCCATTTGCCTTCAGGAGGCGCGCCGTTCTCCTTCAGCATCTTGCGAACAGTTTCGCGTAACTCACGGAGTTCGCTCGCAGTCGATCCGACGATCTGACTTGCCATGATGGAGGAAGAAGCTTGTCCCAGCGCGCAGGCCTTCACGTCATGGGCGAAGTCAGTGACCTTCTCGCCCTCCATCTTGAGGTCGACCTTGACGGTCGAGCCGCACAGCTTGGAATGGGCGGTGGCGGTGGCATCGGGATCCGGCAACCGCCCGAGCCGCGGAATATTCCCGGCCAGTTCGATGATCCGCTTGTTATAAATGTCGTTCAGCATGTGATGGAGTCCAGCAGGACCGGCCTTGGCGTGCGCCGTCCACGGCCTTATATAGGATCGGAACTGGCGGAAAAACAGTCCAGCGCTGCGGCAGTGGTGTGATCCAGAACCCTGCTGCCGGCGTTACGGCTTGCAGAGTTTTCGCAGAAACTGTTCTCTCAGGCGTCCGGCGGTTCGCCGCCCCGTCTGCCGGTGACACTCCGGCCGCAAGGCCGTCGAACGGAGTCGACATGGACGCTACCATCAAATCCATCCGCCCCAACAAGCCCTCCGATCGGCAGCCCGAGAGCCGTCCGGCGGAGCTTGATCCTTCCGAATTCCTCGCCGCCGCCGTCCGCGCCGACCAGCCGCGCCCGGCGCGCGCCGAGGCCGAGCAGGCGGTGAAGACACTGCTCGCCTATATCGGCGAGAATACCAACCGCGAGGGACTGCTCGACACGCCGCGCCGCGTGGTCGAGGCTTTCGACGAACTCTATCAGGGCTACCACCAGTGTCCGGCCGAGGTGCTCGATCGCACCTTCGGCGAGACCGCCGGCTATGACGACTTCGTCCTTGTGCGTGACATCGAGTTCACCTCGCAATGCGAGCATCACATGATGCCGTTCTACGGCAAGGCGCACATCGCCTATACGCCGGTGGAACGCGTGGTCGGCCTGTCGAAGCTTGCGCGCCTCACCGACATCTTCGCCCGCCGGCTCCAGACCCAGGAGCACATGACCGCGCAGATCGCGGCGGCGATCGACGAGATCCTCAAGCCGCGCGGCGTTGCCGTGCTGATCGAGGCCGAGCATACCTGCATGTCGGTGCGCGGCGTCGCCAAGCATGGTGCCTCCACCTTCACCAGCCGCTTCACCGGCATGTTCCGCGACAATCCGGCGGAACAGGCTCGTTTTCTGTCCCTGGTGCGAGGCCTGCAGCGCTGACCTCGCGAATAGACCGGCGAGGGCGTTGTGTCCGCTCACTCCCATGAAACCGAGGAAGGTCTCGCCTTCCTTCCGAGATTCGATGCGGCCGGGCTCGTCACGGTCGTCGCGACCGAATTTGCCACCGGCGACGTGCTGATGGTCGCGCACATGAATGACGAGGCGCTGCGCAAGACCATCGCGACCGGCGAAGCCTGGTACTTCAGCCGCTCGCGCAATGCCTTGTGGCGAAAAGGTGAGACCTCAGGTCAGACCCAGCGCGTGCTCGAGATCCGCACCGATTGCGATCAGGATGCGGTCTGGCTGCGCGTCGAGCAGATCGGCGCTGCGTGTCACACCGGCCGCCGGTCCTGCTTCTACCGCAAGGTCGAGGCCGAAGACGGCGGCGCCAGGCTGGTCTTTGTCGATGCGGACAGGCTGTTCGATCCGGACGCGGTGTACAAGAAGTAGTCCTGCCGTCATGCGGAGGGCGGCGCTGGCGGCCCGAATTTACCCCGCATTAACCATATCTGTCCCACGGTGAGACGACAGGGCGTCGAATTGCCGGCGCGCCTCAACGCCATGCGGGCGGGCACTTCATCATGTCGGTCGACAATTCCAGTGTCTCACAGGCGGCGGTCCTTGATCCGTCGCGGGCACGCGTCGCCAGTGCGATCAAGCAGGCCTCGAACGTAGGTGGCGTCAGCTTCCAGTACATGCTGACCACCGCCAAGATGGAATCGGATTTCGATCCCACGGCGGGGGCGACTACGTCATCCGCGCACGGGCTCTACCAGTTCATCGACCAGACCTGGCTTGGCACGGTGAAGGAAGCGGGCACCCAGCTCGGCTATGGCAACTATTCGGACGCCATCACCAGGACGTCGTCGGGCACCTACACCGTCGATGATCCCGCGATGAAGCGGTCGATCATGAAGCTGCGCGACGATCCGGAGGCCGCCTCCAGCATGGCGGCTGCGCTGACGCAGTCGAACAGCTTCAAGCTCACCGGCCTGCTCGGCCGCAGGCCGTCCGACGGCGAACTCTACATGGCGCATTTCATGGGCGTCGGCGGCGCCGCGAAACTGATCGCCAATGCCGAGGACAATCCGCAAGCGGTTGGCGCGCGGTTGTTTCCTAACGCGGCGTCCGCCAATCGCTCGATCTTCTACGCCAAGGACGGCCGCGCGCGCAGCATCTCCGAGGTCTATTCCGTGCTGGATGCACGCTACGCCGGCGCGGCAAATTCGAAAACCACCCGCAGCGCGATGGCGATGTATGGCGGCACGCCGTCGACCACGCAGGTCGCGAGCGCCAACGGCGTACAGCCTGCCGCGCCGCTGATCGATGCCGCGTATCTCCAGACCTTTCCGAACACACGCGCGGTGATGCCGGTCAGCGCGACAGCGCCAACGACGATCGCGGACAATGCGCCAATCACGCCGGTGTTTCGCTCGATCTATCAGCCCGGCGACACCACCCAGCCGGTCTCGACGACCGTGCAGAAATTGTGGGGCAACAATGCCTCGCTCACCTCGGTCGCACCCGCGACCTCGGTCCCATCGGCAACGCCCGACGTCCGGCCGCCCCAGCCGCTTGATCTCTTCAGCGATCGCAGCGGCACGTTCTCAAGCTAATACGCACTCCCGTATCTCGGACACGTCGCAGCGTGAACGCTGCTGCGCAGGGCCAGACGTGAACCGGTCGCCTTTGCTCCCTTAACAAAACGTCAATAAAACCAGCCAGTTATGGTGAACGCTTTGTTAAGCGTCGTGGTTTATTTTGTGTTGCAGGTGACAAGCCGTCACCGCTTCGTCTTCGTTGCGTAAGCCGGAAGCACCATGATCGTTCGGCAGTTCATCAATTGGATCAGGACGGCGCCCGCCGGCGAGCGGGCCGAGGCAACGCGGGCACTGGCCCGGGCCTGGTTGATCTCAGACCTTTCCCATGACGACCGTATTGCCGTTGAAGGCGCGCTTCTGATGCTGCTCGACGATCCCTCGCCGCTGGTGCGGCAGGCGATGGCCGAGGCGTTCGCGCGCAGTACCGAAGCGCCGGCGTCGATCGTGCGGGCGCTGTCGGCGGACCAGCCGACCGTCGCGCTGCCCGTGCTCGAACATTCTCCGCTGCTGATCGACGCCGATCTCGTCGACATCGTCGCGACCGGCAACGACGAGGTGCAGTGCGCGGTCGCGCGCCGCATCGCGCTGCCGGTATCGGTCTGCGCCGCCATTGCCGAAGTCGGCTGCGCGGCGGCAGCGCTCGAGCTGATCGAAAATCCTCATGCAGAGCTTGCGCCGTTCTCCTGGGATCGCATCGTCGAGCGTCACGGCCATCTTGCCGCGATCCGCGAGGCGATGCTGGTGCTGGAGGATCTGCCGTCTGCCACGCGCGCCGCGCTGGTGGACAAACTCTCAGAGACGCTGGCTCAATTCGTCGTGGCCCGGAACTGGCTGAGTGCCGACCGCGCCGAGCGCATCGCGACCGAGGCGCGCGACCGCTCCACCATGAACATTGCGGCGCGCTCCCGCGGCGAAGACATGGAAGGGCTTGTTCGGCACCTGCGCATCACCGGCCAGCTCACCGCGGGTCTCATTCTGCGCGCGCTGCTGTCGAACAATCTCGACCTGTTCGATGCGGCGCTGGCTGAGCTCGCCGAGCTGCCGCTGGCGCGCGTGTCCGCGCTGCTGCACGATCGCGGCGGCAACAGCCTGCACGCGCTGCTCCGCCGCGCCGGGCTTCCCGAGGCGACGTTTGCAGCCTTCCAGGTCGCGCTCGATGCCTGCCACGAGCAGGGCTTCGTCGACAGCGACGACAATGCAGCGAGGCTGCGCCGCCGCATGGTCGAGCGCGTACTCACTCATTGCGAGACCGACCGCGGCGCGACCGAGCCGCTGATGGTCCTGTTGCGCCGCTTCGCCACCGAATCCGCGCGCGAAGAGGCAAGGCTGTTCTGCGACGAGCTGGTCGCGGAGGAGACGGTTGATCCGGTGTATGACGATCTGATTGCTGCGTAACGAGACGCTGTAGGGCGGGGCAAAGGCGCATTGCGCCGTGCCCACCGTCTCTCCGCACAATTCATGTCGATTGGTGGGCAACGCTTCGCTTTGCCCACCCTACAACACCTCGCGAACGGCGACGCTACCCCGCCGGCGCGATGCTCGGTGCCAGGATCACCTCGAGATGCTCGGGGCGATCGCGGTTGGCGTCGGCGAGATAGTCGTCGGCGACCTTGCGCAGGCGCCGGCTGAGTTCGGCGGAGACGCTGATGCTGTCGAGTTTGGTGTTCTCGTGCACGATGGCAAGGATGGCGTTGATGTGGTGCGTGAACAGCTCGGCCGGTACCTTTTCGAGATCGGGCGCGTGTTCGATGACGCGGCACAGGCTCTCGGCTACGCCCGCCGCCGCCGGATAGCCGAAAGTCGCGGCATCGCCCTTGATGTCGTGCGCGGCGCGAAACAACTCGTCGCGCCTGTCCTTGCTGAAGCCGTCGTGCCGGATGGCGACGTAGGCGGCCGACAGCCGGTTGATCTCGGTCGCCATCCAGTCCTTGAACTCGCCAGCAAGGCCCGCGAGCGCCTGTTCGGCGCGGCCGATCGGATCGTCCATGTCTTTGTCTTCGACGCGGCGCAGGACCGACCGCAGCGGGTTGGGCTGCGTGATGATTTGATGCGTGGCGAAGGCCGTGATCTCGATGTCTCTTGCGCTGTTCTTCGCCATGATATCGGCCTCGATCGTGAGAGACGTTGCGCTAGATGGAGGAGCGGGCCTTGTCGAGCAGCGAGGGCTGCTGCAGCACCTCGTGCTTTTCGCCGACGCGGCGCTCGGGGCCCATATAGGCTGAGTTGATGTTGCGGCGGCGGTCCGGGCCGAAATAGGTCTTGGTCTTGATGAAGGGGCGGGGACTGGCGACCACGTTGAGGATGCGCTGGTAGAGCCCCTTGGCCGAGATCGGCTTGGCCAGGAATTCGGTGACGCCGGCATCGCGCGCCACCGTGACGCGGCGCTTCTCGGAATGACCGGTCAGCATGATGATCGGCGCGTAGGGATTGCCCTTGGATTCCGGCTGCCGGATCATCTGCGCCAGCTCGAGCCCGTCGAAGATCGGCATCGCCCAGTCGGTGATGACGATGTCTGGCACGTAATGGCTGTACATTTCCAGCGCCGTGGCCCCGTCCTCGGCCTCGTAGACTTCACGCGCGCCAAACGAATGCAGCAGCGTCCGCAGGATGCGGCGCATGTGCGGATTGTCGTCGCAGACGAGGAAACGCAGCTTGTTGAAATCGATGCGGAACATGGAGCCCGGGCCGAAGTGGTCAACTTTCGTTAACCATATCTCGCCGGGGGTTAATGAAGGGTTGCGATCGGCAGTCCGGCGGGCGGCTCAGGAGCCGAACTGTTCGCGCAGAATGCGCTCTTCCAGGCTATGACCGGGGTCGAACAGCATGCGCATCGAGATGGTCTTGTCGGACAGCACCTCGACGCGGCGAACATCGCGCACCTCGTCGTGGTCGGCGACCGCCGCCACGGGGCGCTTGTCGCCCTCCAGCACCTCAATCACGACATAAGCCGTGTTCGGCAGCAGCGCGCCGCGCCAGCGCCGTGGGCGGAAGGCGCTGATCGGCGTCAGCGCCAGCAGCGCGGCATTGATCGGCAGGATCGGTCCCTGGGCGGACAGATTGTAGGCGGTCGAGCCAGCCGGCGTTGCCACCATGATGCCGTCGGCGATCAGCTCGGACATGCGCTCGCGCTCGTCGATCAGGATCCGCAGGCGCGCGGCCTGGTAGGTCTGCCGGAAAAGGGCGACCTCGTTGATGGCGTGATGCAGGTGGACGCGGTCGTTGGCGTCGGTCGCGCGCATCAGGAGGGGGTGGATTTCTGATTCCTGCGCCGCCTCGAGGCGGGCTCGAAGATCGACCGTCGAGTACTCGTTCATCAGGAAGCCGACGGTGCCGCGGTGCATGCCGTAGATCGGCTTGCCCGTATGCATGTGCTGATGCAGCGTCTGGAGCATGAGCCCGTCGCCGCCGAGTGCGACCACGATGTCGGCGTCCTTCGGATCGCAATTGCCGAAGTCCCTGGTGAGCTGGCCGAAGGCGGCTTGCGCCTCGCTGCTCGGGCTGGCGACGAAGGCGATCCGGTCGTATCGCGCTGGCTTGGTCATGGTTTCCGGGCAGGGCCGCTGGCTCGAGAAAGTTCCGCCGGGCTCGTCTAACGATCTCGACCCCGATTGTCGAGGATGACCACCCTTCACAGCAGTCCGGCAACTGCCCATTCCGATTTGAGGATGAAACCGGGTCGATTTGTGCCCCACCGGGCTCTTCAGGCGCCGCCGGAGCCATGATCCCCCAAACCGTCGCAATTCCGCGCTAGCCTTGCGGTCCGCACCGGTGGTCGTCGCCGGGCAGGGAGAACGACCATGAATATGAATATGCCGGTGCTCCGCCGTGCGACCCTGGTGCTGGCGGTATCGGCATTCGCGCTCGCAGGATTGGCGCGCGCCGACGATCCGCCGCAGCCGCGCGCCGAGGCGGCAGCGCCAGCCGGACAGAAGGGCGGGCGCGGCGGCGCACAAAGCGCGTCGCAGAATGCATCGCCATCCGCCGAGCCGCACCGTCTTCCGTCGGATTCGACCTCGAAGCAGACGCTCGATCTTCCCGGCCGCACTCTCAATTTCGCAGCGACCGCTGGTTCGATCCGCGTGTTCGACGGCAAGGGTGAGCCGGTGGCCGACATCGCCTATACATCCTATGAGCTCGACGGCGCAGACCGTGCGACGCGCCCGGTGACCTTCCTGTTCAACGGCGGGCCCGGTGCGTCGTCGGCATGGCTCCAGTTCGGCGCGGCCGGGCCGTGGCGGCTGCCGCTCGATGGCGAAGCGCTGTCGCCGTCCGCCTCGCCCGAGGTGAAGCCGAACGCGGAGACCTGGCTCGATTTCACCGATCTCGTCTTCATCGACCCCGTCAACACCGGCTACAGCCGCTTCGTCGCGAGCAGCGATGACGCGCGCAAATCGTTCTACTCCGTCGACGGCGATGTCAATTCGATCGCGTTGGTGATCCGCCGCTGGCTCGAGAAGCACGACCGGCTGACCTCGCCGAAATACGTCGCCGGCGAAAGCTATGGCGGCATTCGCGGGCCGAAGGTGGTGCGCCAGTTGCAGCTCCAGCACGGCGTCGGCGTCAGGGGATTGATCCTGGTGTCGCCGCTCCTGGACTTCCGCGAATTCACCGGCACCAGCCTCCTGCAATATGTCGCGACGCTGCCGAGCTATGTGGCGGTGGCGCGCGAGGCGAAAGGCCCGGTCAAGCGCGCCGATCTCGCCGACGTCGAGGCCTACGCGCGCGGCGAATTCCTGGCCGACCTCGTCAAGGGCGAGGCGGACAAGGAGGCGACCAATCGTCTTGCCGACAAGGTCGCCGAGCTCACCGGCATCGACCAGGCGGTGAGCCGTCGGCTTGCCGGCCGCTTCGACGTCGGCGAATTCCGCCGCGAATTCGACCGCAAGAACGGCGAGGTGACGGGGCGCTATGATGGCTCGGTACGCGGCCTTGATCCCTATCCGGATTCGAGCAGCTCGCGGTTCGGTGATCCCTCGGGCGATGCGCTGCAGGCGCCGCTGACGAGTGCGGCGGTTGACCTGCTGACACACAAGCTCAACTGGCGGCCCGACGGCTCCTACGAGGTGTTGAACGGCGCCGTCGAGGGTCATTGGGATTTCGGCCGCGGCATCAATCCGCCGCAATCAGTCTCCGAGCTGCGCCAGATCCTTGCCACGGATGCGAAGCTGAACGTGCTGGTCGCGCACGGCCTGTTCGATCTCGCCACCCCCTATTTCGGATCGAAGCGGGTGCTCGACCAGTTGCCGGCCTTCGCAACGCAGCGGGTCAAGTTCGTGGTCTATCCCGGCGGCCACATGTTCTATTCGCGCGACGGCTCGCGGCAGGCTCTTCGGAGCGAAGTCGAGACTCTCATTCGGGAGTAGGCCGTCGCGTGCGCGGCTTGTATCTTCGTCCGATCTCACGCGCCACGACGGCCGCAGGCTTGATGTTGGCGCCCGCGATCCAGACGTCACTGACCTTGCCGCGCTTGTCGCGGACGCGGCGCACCGGCTCGCCGTGGCTGGAGTAACCGGCGGCCCAGGCGAGCTTGCCGGTGTCGCGGCCGGTGACCTCGATCTCGGCGGCGTCCATGAACGGGTTGTTGAACTGGGGATTGGCGACCAGCACGCGGTTGCCGACCGGCACGAGGTCGTTCGCGCCCCAGATCGTCCACCAACGGCCGGTCCAGTCGCGCACGCGGCGGTCGGGTGCACCACGGGACTGGAAGACGCGCAGGATCTGCATCGCGCCGTCCATCCAGAACGGGGCCGCGCCGTCGATGGAGTTGCTGAGGATGCTGATCGCGAGCTCGCAAGCGGGGATGGAGCAGGTCCTGGAGATGTAACCTTGAAAGCCGCCGCCATGGCCCAACCAATCCCAGCCGTCGGTTTTGCCGGCGTTGACGCCGAGGCCGTAATAGGCCTCGAAGCTTTGCGGCACGCGCCAATGGTTTCGCGTCATCTCGCGGCGGCTTGCGACCGATAGCACGCTCTTTTTCGCATTGGGCGCGAGCTGCGCGTAGAAGCGGGCGGTATCGGCGGCGGTCGCGATGAAGCCGGCGGCGGAGGCCATCGCGTGCGCGGGATTGTCGCCGGGGATCACGCATCGCTCTCCGTACGGCAGCTTGCGAGTGTGGCCGCGCGCGAACGACGCGCCCTTGGGAAGCGGCGCGTCCGGCTCGGTCTCGCGCAGGCCCGCAGGTTCGATGATCTCGCGCTTGATCCAGACCGGGTAGGGCTCCTTCGTCACGGCCTCGATGACGAGACCGATCAGCCCAAAGCCGTGATTGGAATATTTGAAGCGTGTGCCCGGCTCGATTGCGGTCGGCCGCTTCAATTCCGCGAGCAGCTCGCTCGCGTTGAGATAGGGACGGCTGTCGATGAACTGGCCGGAATCGGCGCCGTCGCGCGTCAGTCCCGCGCTGTGCGAGAGCACTTGCGCAATCGTCGTTTCGGCGACGCGCGGATGCAGGCCGGCGACATGTTGGCCGATGGAATCGTCGAGCCGGAGCTTGCGCTGCTCGCGCAGCTTCATGATGCCGGCCGAGGTAAAGCTCTTCGAGTGCGAGGCGATGCGGAAGCGGTGGCGCGGGGTGAGCTTCTCGCCGGTGTCGAGATTGGCGAGGCCGAACGCATGCTCGGCAACCACCTCGCCGCGATGGACGAAGGCGACCATGACGCCCGGCTGGTGGATTGTGGTGTGCTGGAATTCGATCCAGGAGCCGATGTAGTCGATCGCGGATCGCAGCCACTTGTCCATTGCGCACCGATTTACCAGGAGAGTGTTTGATGCGAGAGGCTAACCGAGAACGCAGAACGGGCACAACCCTGAGGTTGTGCCCGTTCGTCCCATTCGGAGATGCGATGTTCTGTTCTTAATAGACCAGCGTCGCTCCGGTCGGCTTGTCGAGCGCGGCGGCGAGCGAGCGATATTCGGAGCTGTCGGTGCCGGCGAGCGAGGCGAGCTTGTTCAGGTGATACTGCGCCTGCTCGCGGTTGCCCTGCTCGAGCTGCCAGAGGCCATAATACTGCCAGGTGCGGACGTGGTTCGGATCGTCCTTCAGCGCGAGCTCGTAATAGACCTTCGACGACTGGTAGTCGCCGAGCTTGCGATAGGAGTAGCCGATCAGATTGGCGACGTCGGCGACGTCGTCGCGCTTGAGCGACTTCAGCTGGCCGATCGCGCCGGTGTAGTCGTGATTGTCATAGATCGTGGTGTAGGCGGTGCGATAGGCAGCAAGGAATTTCGGATCGCTGACTGAGGAGCTCTTCTTCTTGCCCTTCTTGATCGAGGTGTCGGATTTCGGTGGCGAGGAGGGCTCATCGCTGCCGGCGGCATAGGCGCTGGTCAGCACCGGCGCCGCTGCCACCGACACGGCGACAAGTCCCGGCACAAGAAGCATTGAGAGTTTGCGCATATAAGTTCTCCGGTATGGAACGTGGCGATCCTACACGATTGCCCAAAGACCGGAACACCCATCAGGCAAAAACATTCCCGCCATCCTGGCCTAGGGCGGATGACAAACTTGTCATCCAGATGAACGGGAGCCTGCTGTGGGCTTCAGATTGGGTTCAGTGCGAGCCTCCTAGGCTCCAACCTACGGTCAAAGGGTTGGCGAGAGGGCGCCCGCCTCAAGATCCTTCCAAGAGGAGACCAACCATGTTGAAGACCATTTCCGCAGCCTTGCTCGCAGCCTCCGTGATCGCAGCCCCGGCCTTCGCAGCCGAGACCGCCACGACCACGCCGGTGATCAAGGCAGACCAGAGCCAGACCAAGGTGTCGACCACCGCCGCGAAACCCGATGCCGGCCTCAAGGCCAACGTCAAGGCTTCGGACGTCAAGGCCGATGCCAAGGTGGACACCAAGTCGAAGGCGATGAACGCCAACGCCGCCGTCACACCGGACGAGCACAAGACCGTGCGCAAGCATCGCCACCACCACAAGCATCTGTCAGCGAAGAAGTCGCTGAAGACGCAGCCGGACGTGACCAAGCCGGCGACGATGGAGAAGCGCAGCTAACGACTGAGCCTGCGCGGCGGCGCTAGCATTGCCCCGGCCGCCGCGTGAGGAATTCAGGCCCGGCCCGTTCGTCACGCCTTGCGCGAAAGCTCGAGGTGCTGGCGGCGGGCCGGTATGACCATGCTGAAGCCCGCGAGCAACGTCCCAGATTTGGCGGCCGCAAACAAAACCTCGAAAACAACCCCATGCACAGTAGCGGGTCGTAGATAAATCAATGGTTTAAGGGGTGGCGTATTTGCGGATTTTACGAATCTGTTTGACTCGTCGGGCAAAACACCTGTAGACATGCATCATTGCAACCTTGGGGCTAGAACGTCTCCGAGACTGATCGAGCGGAGAGCGTAAGCGGTGCGGCGACTAGCGGAACGCGCAGTGAGCTTGGCGTTGATGCTGGCACTGCCGCTGGCGCTCACGGGATGTTTCGGCAGCGATGGTGACCGTCCAACCCTGATGGAGGGGACCCAGGCCGGAGGTCCACAACCGTTCCCGGATAATTTCCGTGGCGACACGCTGGCCTTGATGCGCAGCTATCTGAACAATCCCGTCGGCGTGCGTGACGCCAGCATGGCCGAGCCGGCGCAGCGCGAGGTCGGAGGCCGCCAGTTCTACGTCAGTTGCCTGCACTTCACCCCACGCGAGACCGACGGCACCTACAAGGCCATGAGGGAGCGCGCCGTGATCTTCGTCAACGGCCGGGCGGACCGCGTCGTCGATCGCGCCAGCGAGCTGTGCGCGGGCGCGGTTTACGTACCCTTTACGGAACTTGAAAAGATGACGCGGTAGCGCAAAGCCCACCTTCATCGCTTGGTGATAGACAAAGCCCGCCGGAGCTGCTGGATCACATTTCGGGGAGCTTTGAACGGGGTGGTTTCGCGTTGCGACTAATCGTTACGGAATGTTTTGTTTCCGACGGAAAAAACCGTCGGCACGCGCCTGTCGGACGGAACAAAATCGCGCTGTTGCCGCTCCGTCACAGTAACGAACGATCAACGTTCCGGCATCGCCTCGAAGCAACCCAATTCACGCCACGTTGTTTCCTGAGTGTCGAATTGAAAGAACGGGGATAATCATGAAGAGGATTTTGCTGGGCGCGGTTGCCCTGCTTGCGCTGGCTGCGCCGGCTGCCGCAGCCGACATGCAGGCGCGCACCTACACCAAGGCTCCGGCCTACACGCCGCCGCAGGTGATCTACAACTGGACCGGCTTCTACATCGGTGGCCATGTCGGCGGCGCCTTTGCCGGCGACAGCAGCTTCCAGTCGAGCGACGCGCGCTTCCTCGGCGGTGTTCAGGGCGGCTTCGACTACCAGTTCGCGCCCAATTGGGTCATGGGTGTCGAGGCCCAGTATTCCTGGCTGCCGACCAACAACGGCGGCGCTACGTTCCCGCTGGGCACGCAGGTGACCTCCAATACCGACCAGCTCGGCTCGGTGACCGGTCGCATCGGCTACACCTGGGGACCGGCGCTGCTTTACGCCAAGGGCGGTTATGCCTGGCGCAATGGCGGTCTTGGCGTCAATGTCGCCGGCGTCCCGCAGCCCTTCACCGCCACCGGCAACAGCAAGGACGGCTATACCGTTGGCGCTGGCCTCGAATACATGTTCGCGCCGAACTGGTCGGCCAAGGCCGAGTACCAATATTACAACTTCGGCAACACGACGATCACCTCCGGTCCGGCTGACGTCGTCGGCGTCCGCGGCCGGGAGGACGAGCATACCGTCAAGGTCGGCGTGAATTACCGCTTCGGCTGGGGCGGTCCGGCAGCCTCGCGCTACTGACGCGCCACCAGCGACCCACGACCTGACAAAGGCCGGCTCTCGCCGGCCTTTCGTTTGCCCAGCCCTCGTTCGCAAGTCCTTTGTTTGCATCGCGTCAACCATCTGGCGCGTCATTTGCAGGCAAACGTTCTGGCGGGCGCTTTCTCACGCGCGTCATGGAGCTCGGGTAAAGCAAAAATAATTTTTTCAGCTTACGGAACTCGCGCGCCGGAACGCGTTATATGACAATTACCGGGCTGGTGGGACGACGGACATGCGTATCTTGGTGTCGGCTGTGGTGCTCTCGTGCTTCGTCAGTTTGCCGTGCGCTGCCCAAACAATCCTCAAATCCGAGCCTCTGATGCTGGCACCCTACGAGGTGGCCTTCGTCAAGGACGCCTCGTGCTCCTCCGGTAAGGTGCTGAAGGTCACCGGCGCGATCCGTGGGCTGCATCGCCGGAAGGCCTGCGTGGCTCTGGCGGGCGAGCAGGCGTCACTGGCCACCGCGACCCCCTAAGCTTTTCCTGAGCTCTGGCTTCCCAGCTTTGATTCCTCTTTAGGAATTCAGCTCAAGCTCCATCCTCGCTTGGCGATCAGCCTCGGCCTTGTTCCGGGCCGGGTCCTCGCCCTGTGCGGCCCGGCACGGCTTGATCTCGTAATCGTTGTCGAGCACCCGGCGTGGCCCGGGACGGTTGTCATCCGCGGTTACGTCCACGACGAGGCCACTTCGCTGCGCGAGCCTCCAGACGTCGGACTCGTCAGGATAGGCCTTGCTGATCTGGGCATCGTTGCAGAACAGGGCGTAGGGCATTGTTCCCGCTCCTGGAAAGCGCATTAACGAATTTGACGGGGTAGGGGTTCCGCTCGCCGGTCGATCACGCGGCCGTGATCAGGGCCGTCGGGTCCTGAGTCCTTAACGAGTCCTGAATCCCGAAAAAAAGAATCCACGGGACTCATTTGGCGGAATCAGCGGATGTTTTCGGTCATGACGACGGACCTGAAAACCTCTTGCGGGCACATGCTGCTGCCCCTCACGCTGGCCCTGTTCGGCGCCTGCGCGGCCAATCTCTGGCTAGTGTGGTCCTGGCTTTAGTCCAGCGACGGGAGATCCGGCTTTACTTGTCAGCCGGTGGACGGGAGGAGGGCTCGCGGATGGCGGCCCGCAATTTGGTCAGGGTGGCCGCGCAATATTCCTCGCGCTCGCGCTCGAACCGCTCCTGATGCTTGCGGAAATTGGCGATGCGGGCCTGTATTTCGGTGCGGACGTCGTGGCTCGCCACCCGGGACGGCGGGAGAGGTAACGGCAGCGGCGGAGCGGCCTTAAGTGACTCGGTCCCGATGATGGTGTTGACGGGGGCGATCTGCACCGACGCGGCCACTGTCGCCATCGGGATCTCCGGTGGATGCAAGTCATCCTTTTTGCCGGTTACCGATTGGACGAAAGCCATTGTCTGCGCGATCAGCGCGTCGCGTTCCGCGATCCACTTCATGGTGCACCCCTGTTGGCGCCATTCCAGCAAAGCTGGCCGGCCGAATCAAGAAGGTGTTGGGTGAGGGATTGCATATTTTTCCCGGCCGCCCGACAGTCGGGAATGGATGCCAAAGCAGACCATTCAGCCGAAGCCGAGGGCTTGAGGCTCGTCCGCGCGTTCCTATCGCTGCCGCCCGACAAACGGGCGGAGGTGATCGCGTTCGCTGAGGAGTTGGCCCGCGCCAAACGCCGTCCGGAGGAGGGCGCCGACGTCTCGCCGGCGTGAGCGCTAGCGCTCCCGCGGATTGAGGTTGGGCTCGAACGGCGCCCCGACCACCCGAACCGGCGTCGGCGTGGCCCCGTCTATTGCTACCGTTTCAGCCCGCTGCTTTGCCGGAGCCGGCCAGGCAGCCTGTTCGAACAGCGCAACAGCCCCGGCCAACGCGCTACAGCACAGCGTCACCGTGGCCAGCAGAAACATGTTTCGATTTTCTTCCCTGATCCGCATGGGTCGACAACGGCCGACGCCCTTGACCGGTTCCGTCTGACCATGCCCGGATCGCTCCCCAAACTGCCGGCGGGACGCGATCAGGACATGGCCAGGGCAAATCTTCAAAGACAAATCTTCAGAACCACGGATCGAGGTCGCCTCACGGCAGCGCAGATCGAGGTTGGGAAGCAAGCCGCCCATCAGCGCAAGCGCGACATGGTCAACCTTGCCGACGGCTTTGAGCGCGCAGCCGGCGAGATCAAGACGGTGGGCGCGGCGCCCACCGAGCTTGAAGCGTCGTCCTCGACGCTGGCCAAGTGTTTTCCACGGCCAAGATGCTGGCGAGCGACAGCAACCGGCTGGGTGGCACAAACTCCGGCGGCACGGCGCCCCGGCAAGCAGCTGATTTATTGCGGCAGCAAGAGGGACATCGCGATCGCGAACAGGAAGCCCGTTGCGACGATCGCCGCGACAGCACCCGCGGTGATCTTGGCGATCTCTCGGCTGGTATAGGGAGGCATGGGATGCGCATGCTACCTCATGTTGAACTCTGATCCAATCTGTGGTCAGTAGCCGCGCCCGAAATGCGTGCGGCCAACGTCCATTCCCGAAGGTCGATCCATGAACGAGGATATCAGCGACGGCTGGACCGCGTCCGCGGCTGCTTGGATCGTCGAGCAGGGTGAAGACGGCGACTATGGTCGCCGCTTCGTGCTGGACGCGCCGATGCGAGCGCGGATCGAAGGGCGCGGCTTCCGCAATGCGCTCGACGTTGGCTGCGGCGAGGGGCGCTTCTGTCGCATCATGCAGCGCGCCGGCATCCGCACCACCGGCATCGACCCGACCGAAGCGCTGCTCGCGCGTGCCATGAAATTGGACCCGCAGGGCGACTACCGGCTTGGCCGAGCTGAAACAATGAAGATCGAAGCGCCATTTGATCTGGTCGTCAGCTATCTCAGCCTAGTCGACATGCCCCATCTCGGTGCGGCGATCGGGAAGATCGTGGCAGCGCTGCGGCCGGGCGGTACGCTGCTGATTGCCAATCTGACCAGCTTCAACACCGCGGGTCCGCCCGACGGCTGGACGCGTGACGGCGACGGCGCCTTGCGCTTCAACATCGATCATTACATGGAGGAGCGGCCGACTTGGGTGACTTGGCGCGGCATCCGAATTCTGAACTGGCATCGTCCGCTCAGCACCTACATGACGCTGCTACTCGATCAGGGGCTCCTGTTGCGCCTTTTCGTCGAGCCGCAGCCCAGCGGCGGCGACCCCGACAGGAATGCCTTTCATCGCCGGGTGCCTTACTTCCACATCATGGAGTGGCAGAAACCGGTTTTGAGGATGGGATGAGATTCGGATGGAACGCATGACCACAGTGTTCACAACGTAGTCTTAAGGTCCGGACGATGATCTCCAAGCGCCCACCCGTGCTCGCCCATGAGCGGTTCACCGCCGACCGCGAGAATTTTGTCGGCCTCGATCTGGCCGCGCGGTTCGAGCGCATCGAGAAGACCAACCTGTGGGGGGGCGGCCAGTTCGGTGTCGGGCCTCGGCTCGGAGAATCCCGCGACCGCAGCAATCCGCGAGGAGCTTCCTGCACTCCTGCAACGGCTCGGCGCGCACTCGCTGCTCGATGCGCCCTGCGGCGACGCGGGCTGGATCGGCCGCCTGAAGCTGCATCTCGACTACACCGGAATCGACATCGTGCCGTCGCTGATCGCGGCCAATCGCAAGCGCGTGGCTGGCGGTGAGTTGTCAGGCCGGTTTCTCGTTGCCGACATCACACGCGATGCACTGCCGCGTGCCGACGTGGTTCTGTGCCGGGACTGCCTGGTCCATTTGAGTTTCGACCACATCGTCCGCGCCGTCGCGAACTTTCGCGCCAGCGGTGCGCGTTTCCTGCTGGTCACGACGTTTCCCGAATGGGACGACAATTGCGATTGCGAGGACGGCGACTGGCGGGCGCTGAACATGGAGAAGGCGCCGTTCGACTGGCCGGCACCGCGCGAGCTGATCAACGAGCGTTGCGAAGAGGGCGATGGCGGCTGGCGCGACAAGAGCCTCGGGCTGTGGCGGCTCGATGAACTGCCCGATCGTGTCCTCACTGCCCGGGGGATATGACGGACGCGGGTGGAACGTCCGTTGCGTGAGTGATTGCCCTCGCGCTATACTTTGGGTTGCATGATGCCGTCTCGCATTGCGGTGACGATGTTGGAGCACGCCATGAGACCGAGTGTTGTCGCCGTCGCCATGCTGGTCTGGTGCTGCGCGCCCGCGTTGGCGCAGCAGGACGGCGCTGCGCTCTACGCAAGCCACTGCGCGCAATGTCACGATGGCGGTGATGGCCAGAGCCGTGTGCCAGGCCGCGGCGCCATGCAGGCGATGTCGTTCGATCATGTGCTGGGAACGCTGACTTCTGGAAGCATGGCGGCAATGGCGAAGGACCGCAGCGACTCGGAACGGCGCGCGATTGCCGCCTTTGTCACCGGCAAGGCCGCGGTGGGCGACAATGCAGTCGATGCGGAGGGACGCTGCACGCAGCAGGTCAATTTCTTTCCGCAAGCGCTCGATGGTCCGCGCTGGAATGGCTGGGGCGTCGACGTTGCCAACAGCCGCTTCCAGTCGGCCGAAATGGCCGGCCTCACCGCGGAAGAGGTGCCGCGCCTGCGGTTGAAATGGGCTTATGCCTTTCCCGGCGCCTCGGTGTCGTTTGCGCCGCCGACCATCGTGGGCGGTCTGCTGTTTATCGGCGGCACTGACCGCAAGGTGCACGCGCTCGACGCGCGAAGCGGCTGCACGAGGTGGACGCTGCCGACCGATGCCGCGGTGCGCGCGGCGATCAGCTTCGGGCCGCTTCCCGGCACCGATCAGTTCGCGATCTTCTTCGGTGACCTGCGCGCCAATGCCTATGCGGTGAACGCACTGACTGGCGCGCTGATCTGGAAGACGAAGGTCGAGGAGCATCCGGCAGCGCGCATCACTGGCGCGCCGACGCTGCATTCCGGCGTGCTCTATATCCCGGTCTCCTCGCTGGAGGAGGCCGCCGGTTCGCAGGCCAGTTACGAATGCTGTACCTTCCGCGGCAGCGTGGTCGCGCTCGAGGCAGTGACCGGCAAGCCGGTGTGGCAGGCCTACACGATCCCCGAGGTGCCGCATCCGACCGGCAAGAATGCGAGAGGCACGCAGCTGTTCGGCCCGTCCGGCGCGGCGGTGTGGTCGGCACCGACGATTGATCCGAAACGCAACGCCGTCTACGTCGCGACCAGCAATTCCTATTCGAATCCACCCGCCGCAACCGCCGATGCGGTCCTCGCCTTCGAGCTTGCGACAGGTAAGCTGCTCTGGAAGCAGCAGGCGACCCCGAGCGACGCCTTCATCGTCGCGTGCTTCGGCGCGGACAAGACCAATTGTCCTGAAGATCACGGGCCCGACCACGATTTTGGCCAGTCGCCGATCCTCGTGACCTTGCGTGACGGCAGGCGCGTTCTTGCCATCGCGCAGAAGTCCGGCGTCGTGCACGCGCTCGATCCTGATGATGGCGGCAAGATCCTGTGGCAGACGCGGATCGGGAAGGGCGGTGCGCTCGGCGGCAGCGAGTGGGGCTCGGCCGCCGACCAGGATCGCATCTATGTCGCGAACTCAGACGTGCGGTTCCTGCGCGATGGTACGCGGCGGCTCGATGCCACCCAAGGCGGCGGCCTGTTCGGCCTCGACCTCGCCAGTGGGAAAATTGCGATGGAAGTATCTCCTGTCGCCTGTGGCGATCGCCTCCAATGCAGCCCTGCGCTGTCGGCTGCCGTGAGCCTGATCCCCGGCGTCGTGTTTTCCGGCGGCGTCAGCGGCTTTCTGCGCGCCTACGCGACAGCCGACGGAAAGCTGTTGTGGGAATACGACACGGCGCGAGACTATACGGCGGTGAACGGCGCCCCTGGTCATGGCGGCGCGATCGACGGCCCCGGGCCGATCATCGCCGGCGGAATGCTCTACACCAATTCCGGCTACGGCCAGTGGGGCGGCGTCGCCGGCAACGCACTGCTGGCGTTCGAGGTTGCGAAGGAGTGAGGGTCCGTCCTGGATTGCTCTGCGCTCCAGCCGAGCGACAGAACCTGTCAGCCAATTGAGGAGGAAGGAGCTTCGATGATCGATGCCCAATGCAGGTGCGGCGCTCTCGCGCTGTCGCTTCCAGGACCTTCCAGCCTCGTCGTCGCCTGCCACTGCATTGACTGCCAGCGTCGAACCGGCGCGCCGTTCGGGGTCGGTGCGTTCTATCCGGCGGAGGGCGTCACGATCTCAGGGACGTCGAAGGAGTACGTCCGGACAGCCGCAAGCGGCGGCACGGTCCGCAGCTATTTTTGCCCCGAGTGCGGTTCGACGGTCTATTGGAAGGCGGACAATCTGCCTGCGATGATCGGCGTTGCCGTGGGCGCGATCGCGGTTCCGAACTACCCTGCGCCCAACCGCTCGGTTTTCGAACAGTCGAAACATGCCTGGGTGGAGATATCAGGCGCTGAGCACTTCCAGCAAAGCAGCGCACCGAAGCATTCGAAGTGAGCGTTGCGCGTCAAATTTCGCTCCAAGGCTTCGCGGCAAGATGAATTGACGCCGTTCCCGTGGGTTCCGCCGAGGGTTGGAATTTGCGGCGGTCCCTCTGCTTCGCGTGAGACAATAGCTAGCCGTCCGGATTGGAACGAACGTCACAAAAATTCGTTTGCCGACCGGAGCTAACGATGAATAACGCGGAAATTTTCGAACCTTTCTTAAGGCGGTTGCGGGTCAGCACCGAAATTGATGAAGAGGACGAGGCCGCTATCCGTCATTTGCCAATCACGGTGAAACGGATGGCTGGCGGTCAGCCGGTCGTTTCTCTCGGAGATCGACCTTCGGCGTGCTGCCTTGTCGTTGATGGCTTTATCCTGAGATCAAAGATCGTCGGCAATGGCCACCGCCAAATCATGGCCTTTCACCAACCCGGCGACATTCCCGATCTGCAGGGTCTCTTTCTACATGTGATGGACCATGACGTCAGCGCGCTTGGCGATAGCGTTCTCGGCTTCATTCCGCATGCAGCGGTGCGCTCACTGATAAGAAAGCGGCCTAACGTGGCCGAAGCGCTTTGGCGCGATACACTGACCGACGCCGCGATCTTCCGGGAGTGGATTTGCAACGTTGGTCAACGCGAAGCCACAAGCCGCGTGGCGCATCTCGTGCTTGAGCTTTACACCAGATTGAAGGCGATCGGTCGAGCGGACGGCCTGTCCTTCGACTTTCCGGCCTCTCAGGCACTCCTCGCCGACGCCGTCGGCACGAGTGTGGTCCACATGAATCGGGTCGTTCAGCAGCTACGTGCTCAGCGCGTGTTGGACCTGGAGCGGGGAAGAATATCGATCCTTGATGAAGCCAGGTTGCGCGAAATAGCAGACTTCGACGTGCTTTACCTTCATCTCAATCCGTCGCTCTGAGCCATGAAGTTCTACTTCGATATCAAGGACGACTTTTTCGCTGCGGTCGACGAGGATGGGGTGGATTTGCCCGGCCCGGAAGCCGCCGAAAAAGAGGCGATCGCAATGGCGACCTCGATTGCCAGAGACGTTGCGTCGGCAAAGGGGGCGCAGGTCCTCATTATAGTCAGGAACGAGAAGCACCCGCTGCTCGAGTTGAGTGTAACGGTCGCCCGGAAAGCTCTGACGTGATTGCCTGAAATCGGTTCTCGCGGTCGTCAGACGGAGGAGTGCCCCGATCTATAAAGGCCGCAGTGTCGGCTAAATCGGTGGTGCCGGCTGAGGGGATTGAACCCCCGACCTTCGGTTTACAAAACCGCTGCTCTACCGCTGAGCTAAGCCGGCGACGCCTGGAGAAGCGGGGCAGGCCCGGCCTATGCCGGGGCTGTCCGCCCGTGCGCGCCGCAATACCAGACTTGACCGGAAAGTGCCAGAACCCGGGATCCCCGATGCAGACATGAATCAGGCGGCCCGAGGGCCGCCCGATCTGTCGCGTTCGGTTCAAACCGCCTTATTGGCAGATGTGCCGGCGGCCGTCTTCGCCCTTGAACCAGGTGCCGGGCGTGCAGACGAAGCCGTTGCGCTGGGCGTAGGTGCGGGTGTCCCACCCCCGATTGTCCCAGCCGCGGTTATCCCAACTGTTGTCGTAGGCGTAGGCGTCGTTCGTGGCACGGAACGGGGCAGTTGCGATTGCACCCGCAGTCCCGATGGCTGCGCCGGCCACGCCAGCGGCTGCTCCGACCGCGCCGGCGGCGACGTCGGTCGGCCAGAAGCCGGTGCGGCTCCTGTTCCAGTCGTTATTCCAGTCACCGTTGGTGGTCTGGCGATAGGACACGCGACGATGCCGATAGCCGCTATCGGTGTACGGATTTCCCGGTCCGACGTTCTGGCAGTTGGCGTTGGGGAATTGCGCCGCGCAACGGCCGGGATTGGTGATCACGGCCTGCGCCATGGCAGAGCCTGCCACCAGGGTCGCCGCAATCGCCGTGGCTCCGAGAAGTTTGACGTTCATGATTGTTTGGCTCCCGTTTTGTTGACGGGGGCTAAACGCCGAAGACGCCGGACGTTCCGCTGAAGCCGCGGATTTTCGTCGGCGACAGTCAAACGGAAGTGAGCACGGTCCATGGTTCCGGACTGCAGGGTCCGGCGGCGTTAATGCTTCGCTAGTTCGCTTTGGCGCATTTGAGCGGCGCGGAATCCTTACACATTAGGCTTACCGGCAATTGGTGAGAGGGCCTTAACCCTCTCTGCGCCGCCATCGGGTAGGTTGTCGCCGAATAAATGGGGTCCTCTCATGCGCGCTGTGGCGCTCGCTGCCTTTCTGATCGGACTGCCCGCGACGGCGTTTGCCGGCGGCGGCTTCGATATCGTCGTTCCCGGTCGCCCCGGCGTGCCCATCATCATCAACAACATCGACGCGTCCTATGCCGTGATCGAGGGGACCTGGGGCCTGGGGAAGAACGTCCAGGTGCAGCCCACGATTTATGGCGGCCGCTATGTCGCCGAGCGCCAGCCCACCGACGTCGGCCATTACTATCCGACGCTGGGCCTGCGGCCCGGCTATGGCCGGCTCGAGGTCGAACCGCCCGCGAACCGCAAATTGCCCAAGCCGCCCGATAGCTATCACCAGAGCTGGGGCGCCCAATCGGCGCCGCTGCCGCCGCAGATGGACGTGCCCGTCAATCCGCCGCCGGTGATTCTCGCGCCTGAGTTCAACGACCAGCCGCGGCGTCCTCGGCCGCGGCCGCGTGCAGAGATGCCCGGCAAGCCGCCGGGTTAAGAAACGACAAAATCCAAAAAACGGAAATCAACAGGAGAGAGTAATGCGTCAGATGATTTCGGGACTGGTCGCGGCGGCTGCCGTGATGTTCGCCGCCACCGCGCCCGCTGCGGCCTGCGGCTTCGATCCGTGCCAGCCGGTCGCGCCGGTCTATTCCGGCTGTAACACCGGCTGCGGCGGTTATGGGGCCGGCTACAGCTACGGCTATGGCGCCTATGAGCGTCTCGCCGAGCCCACCACGCAATATTATCACGTCAACCAGGGCCCGACCTACACCGGCCCGGGCGCCTTCGCGCCGTATCCGACCTACCGTGAGGACGCGGTGGTTGCGCCCGCCAATTACGGCTACGGCCGTGGCTACGGCTATGGGCACGGCTATGGCTATCGCGCTGCCGCGGTCGAAGCGCCGGCCGCCTATCCCTACCGCCGCCCGTATTACCGTCCGTATCGCTACGGCTACGGCCCGCGCGCCGGCTATCTGCCGCGCACGCATTACGGCTACGGTCCGCGCTACGGCTACGCCCCGCGCCATGCGCCGTACTATGGCGGCCACCGCGTGCTGCGCCGCTATTACTGATCGCTTGATCGGTTGAGCCGACGAGACGCCCGTCCGCGACGCGGACGGGCGTTTTGTTTTGTTACCGCTTCATCAGCCCGAGCCGGCTCGCGCCGACATAGAGCGAGAGCACGGCGGCATTCGAGACGTTGAGACTCTTGATCTCTCCCGGCATGTCGAGCCGCGCCACGACGCTGCAGGTCTCGCGTGTCAACTGCCGCAGGCCCTTGCCTTCCGCGCCCAGAACCAGCGCGAGCGGCTCGCGCAGGGTGAGCTCGGAGAGATCCGCGCTGCCTTCACTGTCCAGCCCGACAGTCTGGAAGCCGAGCTCGTTCATCGTGGTCAGTGCGCGGGCGAGGTTTTGCACCGTCACCATCGGGACCAGCTCCAGCGCGCCGGAGGCGGCCTTGGCCAGCACGCCGGTCGCTTCCGGACTGTGACGCGCGGTGGTGACGATCGCCTTCACCGCAAAGGCGGCCGCCGAGCGCAGGATGGCGCCGACATTGTGCGGATCGGTGATCTGGTCGAGCACCAGCACCATGCCGTCCTGCTCCAAATCCTCGATGTCGGGCGAGGGCAGGGGATCGGCCTCGGCGAGCAGGCCCTGGTGCACGGCGTCGGGCGACAGCAGCCGGTCGATCTCCTGGGGCCGGACGATCTCGGGCGCGACCGGGATCGCGATGTTCTCGTCCGCCAGACGCCTTGCGGCGTTCTCGGTCAGCGTCAGCTTGCGGATCTGCCGCTGGGGGTTGGCGAGCGCCATGGAGACGGTGTGCCAGCCATAGAGGATGACAGGCCCGTCGGTGTCCGAATCGCGATCGCGACGGGCCGGACGACCGGCCGATTTTCCGGGCCTGTTGAAGGGCTTAGACCCGCCGCGGGGGCCCCTCGGGTTGAATTTTCGATCCTTCATGGGCTCGCTTGTGTCACGGGTCCCGGAATATGGCAATTTGGGTGGTGTCGGGGGCGATTTTAGCTGTTCGCCTCGGTTGACTTTACCCCACCGCTTCGCCGATAACCGCGCCCGGTCGCGCCCCCATCCGGGCTGTCGCGGCCTTCACGTTCCATGGCCGTCTTCGGTCGCCGGCAAGGTCCGGCCCGATTGTGCTGCCGTCGAGCGGGGGAGTGTCCCGAGTGGCAAAGGGAGCTGACTGTAAATCAGCCGCCTTATGGCTTCGCAGGTTCGAGTCCTGCCTCCCCCACCATCCTGCTTCGCGCTGACGCGCTTCGCAGGATTTGCAGCCTTTTACTGCGCGAAGCAGGATGCCCTCCGAAGCCTAGGCGAAGGGGGGCGGCGTCATGCACTATGTCTATCTTCTGGAGAGCGAACTTTTCGTGGGCCAACGCTATATTGGGCTGACGAAGGATCTCAAGCAGCGGCTAGCCGATCACAACGGGGGTAAATCGCCGCACACGTCTAAGTACGGTCCGTGGCGACTGGTGACCTATGTGGCCTTTTCCGACATCGAGAAGGCTAGAGCCTTCGAGCGCTATTTGAAATCCGGTTCGGGCCACGCCTTCGCGAAGAAGAGACTCTGGTGAGCGAAGGCGAAGACGCACTGAAGCGGATCCGATCGCCTCACCCCACCATCTCCCGCACCATCGGCACCACCTTCCGCCCGTAGAGCTCGATGCTCTTCATCAGCTTGCCATGCGGCAGCGGGCCCGCCGAATACTTCAGCTGAAACCGCGAAATGCCGAGCGCCTTTGCCGTCTTGGCGATCTTGCGCGCGACCGTCTCCGGCGAGCCGACATAGAGCGAGCCGTGCTCGGCCTCGTTCACGAACTCGTCGCGGCCCATCGGTGGCCAGCCGCGTTCCTTGCCGATGCGGTCGCGCATCGCCTTGTAGTCGGGCCACAGCTCCTCGCGCGCCTGTTCGTCGGTCTCGGCGACATAGCCTGGCGAGTGCACGCCGATCGGCTGTGCCGGGCGGCCGAACTCCCTGAACGCGCGATGATAGAGCTCGACGAAGGGCGCGAAGCGCGCGGGATCGCCGCCGATGATCGCGAGCATCAAGGGCAAGTCGTAATGCGCCGCGCGCACCACCGATTGCGGACTGCCGCCGACGCCGATCCAGGTCTTGAGCGTGCCGTTCTCGACCGGGGGATAGACCAGCTGCCCGTTCAGCGGCGGACGCAGCTTACCTTCCCAGGTCACCGGCTTCTGCGACAGCAGTGCCGCGAACAGATCGAGCTTCTCCTCGAACAGCGCCTCGTAAGCCCGCAGGTCGAAACCGAACAGTGGAAAGGACTCGGTGAACGAGCCGCGGCCGAGGATCACCTCCGCACGTCCGTTCGAGAGCGCGTCCAGCGTGGCAAAGCGCTGGAAGACGCGGATTGGATCGTCCGAGCTCAGCACCGTCACGGCCGAGCCGAGATGGATCCGCCTGGTCCGCGACGCGATGGCGGCCAGCACGGTCTCAGGGGAGGAGATCGCGAAGTCGGCGCGGTGATGCTCGCCGAGGCCGATGAAGTCGAGGCCGAGCTGGTCGGCGAGCACCGCCTCGTCGACGACATTGCGGATCACCTGTGCGTGCGGAAGCATCGCGCCGGAGGCGTCCCTGGTGACGTCGCCAAAGGTGTCCAGTCCGAATTCGAGCGTTGCGGTCATTGATGAGGTCTCTGCGGGCGCGGCTTGCGCGCCTGTCACTGGGGGAGGGGATTGCTTTGGTTGGAGCTAAGCAGCAGGGACTGGCGCGCAATGCTGCTTCGAGAAACCCATTGTTTCCCTTTTTCGTGGTGTCGGGGCGCCCGCCGCCCGCGCCTTCAGTCCGACCTGGCGAACATCTCGACCAGCGTGTCGCGCAGCCAGCGCTGCGCCGGTACGGTGTCGTTGCGCTGGTGCCAGAACAGGCTGACGATGCGCGGCGGCGCCTTGAGCGGAAGCGGCATGGCGTGCAGGAACGGCGCGTGCCGGGATTGCGAGCGCAGATCGCTCGGCAGCACGGCGATCAGGTCGGACTGGCGCACGATTTCGTAGGCGGCGCTATAGTGATTGACGGTCGCGACCACGTTGCGCGACAGCCCGCGCGAGGCGAGGAAGAGGTCGTAGGACGGCAAGGTCTTGCCGGCGAGGCTCACATCGACATGCCCCGCGTTGAGGAAGCTGCGCGTGCTCAGCCGCTTCATCGCGGCGAGCGGATGGCTGCGCCGCATGAAGCAGGCGTAGTCGACGGTCCACAGCGAGCGCGAGCGGATGGCGGCCGGCTGCTGCGCCTCGTTGACATAGACGCTGAGGACGCAATCAACGCGATTGTCCTCGAGCTGGTCGGCGATCTCCAAAATGGTGTTGGGAACGGTGTGGATTCGCGCCTTGGGCGCGACCTTGCCGAAATGGTTCAGCAGGTTTGGCATCACCAGCGAGGCGACGTAATCCGACATCGACAGGCTGAACTCGGTCTGAGCACGGTGCGGATCGAACACCTGCTCGTCGAGCGCGCCGCGGACGGTTTCGAGCGCTTCGCCGATCGGCTCCCACAGCACCACGGCGCGCTGGGTCGGACGGATGCCGGTGCCGGACCTGACGAACAGGGCATCGCCGAGCGCGTCCCGCAGGCGTGCGAGCGCGTTGCTGACGGCCGGTTGCGTCATTAGAAGCGCGTTGGCGGCGCGCGTGACGCTGCCCTCGGTCATCAGGGCCTCGAACACTTTCAGCAGGTTGAGGTCGAGCGAGCGAAACGACAGAACATTCACCCCAGTGATGTACTAGATCATGATTATAAATTATGACGATAATATCTCCTTGTCTATGGTTCCCCCCGGGAATGAGCGGAGTGCCGGGCCGCCAGACAGAGGGGGACTTTCATGTCGATGATCTCGGCGCGGATCGAGCGCCTTCCATTCGCACGCTTCCACAAGCATCTGCTGCTGATGGGCGGGCTCGGCTACATGTTCGACGCGATGGACGCAGCCGTGCTGGCGTTCATCCTGCCGGTGCTGCGCACGACCTGGAATCTGTCGAGCGTCCAGATCGGCGTGCTCGGCAGCAGCACCTATATCGGCTTCCTGTTCGGCGCGCTGCTGGCGGGCACGCTGGGTGACCTGATCGGCCGTCGCGCGGTGATGATGTCGGCGCTGGCACTCTATTGCGTCGCATCCATCGTCAGCGCTGCGGTGAACGACTGGTCGTCCTTCTTCGCCGCGCGCGTCGTCGCGGGCATGGGCACCGGCGCGGAGAGCGCGATCATTGCGCCCTATCTGGCGGAATTCGTCGCACGGCGTTACCGCGGCAGCTTTACCGGCGCGCTGGCCGGATTCTTCTCCTTCGGTTTCGTCGCGGCGGCCTTGCTCGGCTATTTCATCGTGCCCGCCTCTGAGAACGGCTGGCGCATCGTTCTGGTGATCACCGCGGTGCCGGTCGTCATGCTGCTGTGGTGGCGCAGGGCGCTGCCGGAATCGCCGCGCTGGCTGGAAAGCCGGGGCCGGGAGAAGGAAGCCGCAGCCGTGCTGGACAGGATCGAGGCCGGATTTGCGAGCCAAGGCCATGTCCTGCCGCAACCGGTCGTCGAAATCACGGCGCCTGCCGTGACTGGTGGGACGCTGCTTGCCAATTTCGCCGCGCTCCTCGCCGGCCGCCAGGCGCGCATCACCATCATGACCTGGATCATGTGGCTTACGATCACGTTCAGCTACTATTCCTTCTTCGTCTGGATCCCCGGCCTTCTGGTCCAGAACGGCATGAGCATCACCAAGAGCTTCGCCTATTCGATCGCGATCTATTGCGCGCAAATTCCCGGCTATTTCAGCGCTGCGTACTTCAACGAGCGCATCGGCCGGCAGGCGACGATTGCCTCCTACATGGTGCTCGGCGGCGCCAGCGCGCTTGGACTTGCATTCGCGCAGAGCGATCAGCACATCATGGTCGCCGGAATCTTGCTGTCCTTCTTCATGAACGGCACCTATGCGGGGGTCTATGCCTATACCGCCGAGGTATTTCCGACGGCCGTCAGAACCACCGGCGCCGGGCTCGCCTCCGCGATCGGCCGCATCGGTGCGATCGTCTCGCCGATCCTGGTCGGCTATCTCTATCCCAATTTCGGCTTCGCCGGCGTGTTCGGCCTCACCACGAGCGTGCTGCTGTTAGGCGCGCTCACCGTGGTGCTGATGGGCGTGCCGACACGCGGCCGTTCGCTGGAAGAGATCGCGGCAGGCGAAGTCGCATGAGGGAGACGAAACACCGATCCGATCCGCTGCTCTGCGCGGTGGCGGCCGCGCAGGGCAGGGCGGATCAGCCGGATGCCCTGTACTCGGCGCTGGACGGCGCCCTGAAGTCGGCGATCGGGCACAAGCTGTTCACGATCCTGACCTATGACGACGACACGAGGGAAGCCGCGCGGGTGTATTCCAATCTGCCCGGACCTTACCCCGCGGGCGGCCGCAAGCACCTGGCGCCGGGGCCGTGGACCGAGGCCGTGCTCGACCGCGGCGAGGCCTATATCGGCCGCACCCGGGACGATCTGCGCGAGGTGTTTTCCGATCACGAGCTGATCGCTTCGCTCGGCTGCGAGAGCGTGCTCAACATGCCCGTGCGCTGGCGCGGGCGCACGCTCGGCTCGCTCAATCTGCTCCATGAGGCAGGCTGGTACGGCGAGGACGATGTCGCTGCGTGTCTCCCATTCGCCCAGCTCGCCTTGCCCGCGCTGCTCATCCAGTCCTGATAAGACAGGAAGTCGTCATGTCCCGTGTGCTCTTCAAGAACGCCGCTCTGCTCGATCCGCTTCAGCCGGACCTCCTGGAGGGACATCACATACTGGTCGAGGACGGTCTGATCAAGGAGGTCTCCGATCGGCCGCTCCAGGTGGAAACCGACCGCACCGTCGATCTGAAGGGCAAGACGCTGATGCCCGGCCTGATCGACCTGCATGTGCATGCGATCGCCGTCGAACTCAATCTGGCGCAGCAGGTGCACATGCCGAACGTGCTGGTGACGCTGCGCTCGACGCTGCTGCTGCGCGGCATGCTGCGGCGGGGCTTCACCACCGTGCGCGACGCCGGCGGCGCCGGCCACGCACTGAAGCAGGCGATCGAGACCGGTCTCACCGACGGTCCGCGGCTGTTCGTCTCGGGACGTGCGCTCAGCCAGACCGGCGGCCACGGCGACATGCGGGCCCGCTCGGATTATCTTGCCAGCGACGCACCGTGCCCCTGCTGCGTGCGTGTCGGCGCGCTGGCGCGCGTTGCCGATGGTGTCGACGGCGTGCGCAGGGCGGCGCGCGAGGAACTGCAGATGGGCGCCGACCAGATCAAGATCATGGCCTCCGGCGGCGTTGCTTCACCGACCGATCCGGTCGGCGCCTTCGGCTACTCCGAGGACGAGATCCGCGCCATCGTCGAAGAGGCGCGCGGGCGTCAGACCTATGTGCTCGCCCACGCTTACACCGCTGCCGCGATCGAACGGGCGGTGCGCTGCGGGGTGCGCACCATCGAGCACGGCAATTTGGTCGATGCTCCGACCGCGCAGCTGATGGCCGAGAAGGGCGCCTATGTGGTGCCGACGCTCGTCACCTACGAGGCGCTGGCTAACGAGGGTGCCCAATATGGCCTGCCGCCCGAAAGCGTTGCCAAGATCGCCGATGTCCGCGACGCGGGCCTGCGTTCGCTCACGATCTACCGCGACGCCGGCGTGAAGATGGGGTTCGGCAGCGACCTGCTCGGACCGTCGCAGCGTCTGCAGAGCGACGAGTTCCGCATCCGTGCCGAGATTCTCGGTCCCCGCGCCGTCATCGCCAGCGCGACATTGGTCGGCGCCGAGGTGCTCGGCATGGAGGGCAAGCTCGGCCGCATCATGCCCGAAGCCATCGCGGACCTGCTGGTGGTCGACGGCAACCCGCTGCGCGACGTGGCCTGCCTGCTCGGCCAGGGCGAGCACATTCCGCTGGTGATGAAGGCAGGCAAGGTCCAGTTCGACCGGCTGGGGGCGCGTAGCTAATCCTATTTCGAGATGCGCACGACCATCTTGCCAAGCGCCCCGCGCGTCTGCATCGTCCTGAACGCTTCCCGGAAATCATCCAGCGCGAAGACGCGACCGACCACAGGCTTCAGCTGGCCCTCGACCAACCAGGCCGTCAGCTCCGACATCAGGCGCTTCTGCACCTCGGGCTCGCGGATTGGAAGCTGCGCGAGGTCGACGCCGAGCAGGGCGCCGCCCTTCAGCAGTGGCAGGTTGAATGGCAATGCCGGGATCGCGCCGGCGGCAAAACCGACCACGAGATGACGGCCGCGCCAGGCGATGGAGCGAAAGGCCTGTACCGAGACTTCGCCGCCGACGGGGTCGAAGATCACGTCTGCGCCGCGTCCTGAGGTCAATTCCTTCAGCGTGTCGCGCCAGTTGGTCTGCGTGTAGTCCACCACAGCGTCGGCGCCGTGCTGTCGCGCGAACGCGCGCTTGTCTGGTGTCGATGCCGCTGCGATCACACGGGCGCCGAGCAGCCTGCCAATCTGGACGGCCGCGATTCCCGTGCCGCCCGCTGCGCCCAGCACCAGAAGCTGTTCGCCTGCGCCGAGCGACGCGCGCGCACTCAGCGCATAGAGGGCGGTCAGGTAATTGGCACGAAACGAAGCGGCGACCTCCGCCGCGACGCTGTCCGGCAGGGGATAGAGCGCTTCGGGGGGGACGACGATCTCTTCGGCAAGCGCGCCCGAGCGCGTCATCCCCATTACGCGCATCCCGGGTTGATAGCCGCCCGGTGCGCCGGGGGCTTCGTCCACGATGCCTGCGAATTCGGTTCCGGGAATGAAGGGCAGGGAATCCTTGGTCTGATAGCGCCCCTCCATCTTCAAACCGTCAACAAATCCGATTCCTGCAGCCTCTACCCGGACACGCAGCTGTCCGGGCCCGATGCGTGGAGACGGAACGTCCTTCAGGGCGATTTGATCGATCGGCGCGTATTGCTCGACGACGACGGCTTTCATGTCGGACCTCTGTTGTCCAGTTATGCTGACAGGTCTCGACACCAGCCTCTTGTGTCTTACCGCCACATTCCGCGCATCCGCGCCCTGATGTCGACCTTCGGCCCTTGCGCCGCCGTGCGGGCCGCGCTTGCCCCAGCCTTCGGCCAGGCGGTGCGCTCGAACAGATAGACCAGCGGCTCCGGGATGAAGCGGGTGCGCGAGGCGTAGACGTGGCGGTCGCCCTTGGCTTGCTGGCCGTGGGTGAAGAAGCGCTGCGGCACCACGAGGTGCAGGTCGTCCTTGGCGCGCGTCATCGCGACATAGAGCAGGCGGCGTTCCTCCTCGAGCTCGGCGCTGGTGCCGGCGCCGAGATCCGACGGCATGCAGCCGTCGACGACGTTGAGCACGAACACCGATTTCCACTCCTGGCCCTTGGCGGAGTGGATGGTGGAGAGGATCAGATAGTCCTCGTCGCGCAAGGGCGGCCCGGATTTGTCGCTGGTCGCATCCGGCGGATCGAGCGTGAGCTCGGTCAGGAATTTCTCGCGCGAGGCATAGCCACTCGCGATCTGCTCGAGCTGCATCAGGTCGGCGCGGCGCGTCTCCGAATCCTCGTGGAGGCGATCGAGATGCGGTTCGTACCAGAGCCGCACGCGTTCGAGATCGGCCGGCCATTCCGAATAGCGCAGATTTTCGATGGTGCGGACGAAGTCGGTCCAGTCCGCGCCGGTGCGCGGCGGCACCGGGAGCTGGCCGAGCGCGGCGAGCGGATCGGAGCTCTCCGCCATTTGATCGAGCACGCGCTGCGCCGTCGCGGGTCCGATGCCCGGCAACAGATGCAGGATGCGAAAGCCGGCGACGCGGTCGCGCGGATTCTCGGCGAAGCGCAGCAGCGCCAGCACGTCCTTGACATGCGCGGCGTCGAGAAACTTGAGGCCGCCGAACTTGACGAAGGGAATGTTGCGGCGGGTCAGCTCGATCTCGAGCGGGCCCGAATGCGAGGAGGTCCGGAACAGCACTGCCTGGTGCTTCAGGAGCGCGCCTTGCTCGCGGTTGGCCAGCACTTCCTCGACGATGTAAAGGGCCTGGTCGGTCTCATCGTGCACGGTGACGAGCTGCGGCTTTTGCGCGGAGCTGCGGTCGGTCCAGAGGTTTTTTGTGAAGCGCTCGCGCGCCAGGCCGATGACGCCGTTCGCCGCCGCCAGCACGGGTTGCGTCGAGCGGTAATTGCGGTCGAGCGTGATCATCTCGGCGCGGGGCGAGAAGCTCTGCGGAAAATCCAGAATGTTGCGGACCGTGGCGGCGCGGAACGAATAGATCGACTGCGCGTCGTCACCGACGACGGTGAGGCCGCGTCCGTCCGGCTTCAGCGCCAGCAGGATCGAGGATTGCAGGCGGTTGGTGTCCTGATATTCGTCGACCAAGACGTGATCGAAGCGGCCGCCGATTTCTTCCGCGATCAGCGCATCGCTCATCATCTGCGACCAGTAGAGCAGCAGGTCGTCGTAATCCAGCACGTGCTGGGCCTGCTTGGCCTCGACATAGGCCGCGAACAGGCCCTTCAGCTCGGCCGCCCAGCCTGCGCACCAGGGATAGTGCGCCCCCAACACCTTCTCGATCTCCATCTCGGCATTGACGCAGCGCGAGTAGATCGACAGGCAGGTGCCTTTGGCGGGAAAGCGGCTCTCCGTCTTCGACAATCCGCGCTCGTGCCGGACCAGATTCATCAGGTCGGCGGAATCCTCGCGGTCGTGGATGGTGAAGGCAGGATCGACGCCGATCCGCTCGGCATATTCGCGCAGCAACCGTGCGCCGATGCCATGGAACGTGCCGGCCCAGGTGAGCGCGTCGCGCATGATCGCGGCATTGTTCTCGCCGAGCACTTTCCGGGCGATGCGCTCGACCCGGCCGGCCATTTCGGCCGCGGCGCGGCGCGAGAACGTCATCAAGAGGATACGGCGCGGATCGCTGCCCGCGACGATCAAATGCGCGACGCGGTGGGCCAGCGTGTTGGTCTTGCCGGAGCCCGCGCCGGCGATGACGAGCAGGGGCGCGCCCACGGTCGCACCATCGGCCACGCCATGCTCCACGGCGCGGCGCTGCTCCGCATTGAGCGTGTCCAGATATGTCGCCACGAATCGCCCCGGTGAAACAGCCAGAGTCGGCGATCCCGCTGCGAATCGCAATGCGTCTGGACGGGACCGATGTTAAGACCTAGGGACAAGACGGCCCAAGGTTCCATTCCGAAAAGCGCCACCCGGCATGACCGAGCTCAAATCCGACCAGTTCGAGATGCGACGGCTGGAATCGCTCAGCAACACCATCTTTGGCGTCGCCATGACGCTGCTCGCCTACGACCTGCCCAGGGCCGCGGTCTTCACCAGCGCGCCCGACTGGAACGATCTCGCCCGGGTCTATTCCGGCAAGCTCGCGGGTCTTGCGCTCAGCTTCATCATCGCCGGCGTGTTCTGGATCAGCCATCACCGGCGGCTGGCGCGCCAGCCCGTCGGCAGCCGCGGCGCGGTGATCCTCAATTTGTTCTTCCTGCTGTCGATCGTGCTGCTGCCGGTGACCAACGGCCTCTACACCAACTACGCCACGAGCAGTGCGGTCGCCGTGCTCTACGGCCTGCACCTGACTGCAATCGCCGGCCTCAATGCCTGGCTGTGGTGGAGGATCCTGGGTGGCTGGCGCCACGAGATCATGGCCTCGCTGTTTCCGCTGCTGGTGTTCATCCCGGGCACGGTCGTTGCGGCGTTCGCGCCGCAAGTCGCGCCGTTCGTGTGGTTCATCGCCTTCGGCGGGCTGCTGATCCAGCGCTTCTATGTCGGGCCCACCGGGACGGACAATTAGGCCTGCCGTTCATTCGCCGGAGGGCGTCGCGCCGAACCCGTCGGCCGGCACGTAAAGCTTGACCGGGCGGATTTCGTAGACCGCTGAGGGATTGACCTGGCGCAGCGTCCGCGCCGCCGCGATCGCCGCCTCTTCCGTGTCGTACTCGACGAGGTGGAAGCCCAGAAGCTGCTCCTTGGTCTCGGCAAATGGGCCGTCCAGCACGACGCCCGCGCCGGGGCCGCGCAAGGTACGGGCCTTTCGGGTCTCATCCAGGCGGGCGGCCGGGCCAAAATGCCCGCTTGCCCGGAGGGGAGCCTGAACCTCGATGACCTTTGCCACGACCGCGGCGTCCTTCTCGGGCGTCCAGGACAAGATCTCGTCTTCCACATGATAGGCCAGGATGGCGTAAAGCATCGTCACCTCGTTGATTTTCGCTGCGCGCGTCCAAAGGACGTATCACCACCCTCGCAGCCGACAATGGGGCTGCGGAAAATATTGCGTCGCGGGGTGTGGCGACGAAACCTTCGCGAAACCCGATTGCGGCCGAAAGGTGTGAACGCCGCGCGAAATCGGCGCGACTGATTGCCACCAAGAACACTTCGGAGGCGGCCATGTCGACCATCAAGATCATCTGCGACGCGCGTCGGACGGGAAAGTCGGAGCTTGCGGATCTGCACGACCAGAGCGGCCACCATCGCTATTACGGCAGCTCGGCCGAGAGCGGCGGCGAGCGCATCGTTGAAAGCCGGCGCGGCAAGCGCCCGCGCGCAATGAACGTTTGCGGCTTCTAGGCCCAATGCTTGCGAAACAGCCTGCGACCATGAACGTCGTGCAGATATCGATCGCCGCGATGCCGTTCCTGCTCTCGCTCGCGAGCAGGTCCGGCAAGGCGATGGCGCCATGCCTGCTCGCGGGCATCTTCACCGTGCTTCTCGGCAGCGAGCCGCCGCGGGCGACCATGGCCTGGTGCGTCGGGCTGTTGATCGCGGCGGTTGCGGTGCGGGAGCGGACTCGCACGACCTGACCGCGTGTCACATCCCGCTCAGCACCTGCTTGATCAGGGTTTCCCGCAACCGGGCGATTTCGCCGCTCGCCTCCATCTGCTCGATCATCCTTCCGACCTTCGGCACGAGATTGCGATGCCGTTCATGCAGATGGTGATAGATGCTGATGCGCTCGAGGGGTGGTGAGAGCGGATGGATCCTGGCCTGGAGATTGAGCTTCCTCACCGCAGCCAACCCGCTGAAGAAGTCGGTGACCATCACGTCGATGCGGTCGGCGTCGAGCATCTTGACCATGTTGTCGAGGCTTGTCGTCGCCGTGACCCGGGTCATGCCGCGCGTACCGGCTTCCGACGAGCCGACGCCGCGTACGATGCCGATGCTGTAGTCCCTAATTGAATGCCAGCCGGCGACGTCGAACTGCAGTTTCGTGGTGAAGACAGTAGGCTCGATGTAATTGATCGCAGGTGTCACCTGGATCAGCGTCGGATAGTCGCGAGAGAGCGTTCCAATCCGCTGGACCTCGCCGTCGACCTCGCCGGTGCTCGACAGCGCGAGCGCGCGCTTGCCGGGCACATCCTCGAATTCGAGCTTGATGTTCAGCCGGGCATAGACCGCGCGGAGCATCTCGCCGCCGACATATTGATCGGGGATATCGGCGATGCGCGCCAGCCTGATGACCTCTTGCGCCTGCGACGGGCCTGCCGCGAGCAGCAACAGGCAGACCACGACTATCCGCCTCATGACGCATCTCCCTGGCCATGCCTCTTCGGCGTGCCCTGCTACCATCGGATTCTGGGGCCGCGCGATCTACCGGAGATGGCGGCTGCGCCGGCCCGCAACGTTGAGAGCGCGTTCCCGCTGTACGGGCTCCGGACTTTCACCGATGTCAATCTAGCACGCGAGGTGGTAGTTTGCCTGGGAATCCTGCTGCTGGGCGCAAGATATGACCCCGTCGAGCTCAAGCTGCCAAGGGCCGACAGGATCATCGGCCGACAGGATCGCCACGTGTATCGCGTGCTGAGGCAGCGCCTCAACCGTTCACCTGCTCGCGGCTGCGATCGGTAAGCTGAGCAGGTGCCGCCATATTCGAGGACATGGTGCATGGGCGACGCAGGTGACGATGATATCAAGCGTGGCCGCGCCATTGCGCCGGCGGCTGCGAAGCAGGATTTGACCGGCATCGGCGCCCCGCTCGCGCCTCCGATGTTCGCGGCGCTCCTGTCGCGGATCTTCAACTGGTCGCGCAGCGGCGTCGGGCCTCGGCTGCTTGCCGCCGTGCTGCTGTTCTCGTCGGTCGTGACGCTGACCCTGACCGCGCTCCAGCTCTATCTGGATTACAATCGTGAGGTCGGACTGATTGAGACGCGGCTCGACGAGATCGGCCGCAGCACTACGGGCAGCCTCGGAGAGAGCCTGTGGAATCTCGACCAGAACCAGCTCAAGCTCCAGCTAGATGGCATTCTGCGGCTGCCTGACATCCGTGCGGCGGAAGTCCGCGAGATCGCCGATCGGCCCAATCCGATCCGCGTGGAAGTCGGCGAGCGAAACACTCGTTCGATCATGACCCGGGAGTTTCCGCTGAGCACGATGGTGCAGGGGACCTCGCGTGCCATCGGCACGCTCCGGGTCGAGGCGACGCTGACCGACGTCTATCAGCAATTGTTGAACAGGGCCCTCGTCATTCTGGCAAGCCAGGCGGCAAAGACGTTCCTCGTCTCGTTGTTCATCATCTACATGTTTCATCTGCTGGTGACCCGGCATCTCGTCGCGATCGCCGAGTACGTCGGCAAGTACAGCCTCGGCCGGCCGCCGCCGCCGCTGCGCCTGGAGCGCCGGCCGCCTGACGAGGCCGACGAGCTGGACAAGGTGGTCGTTGCTTTCAACGCCATGTGCGCCAACCTCGAACATGCCTATGGCGAGCTGCGCGAGGCCAATGGGAATCTCGAGCGTGACCTGAAGATCCGGCGGCATGCCGAGGAGAACGCCCGCGCGAGCGAGCAGCGCTTCCGTGACTATGCCGAGACCGCATCCGACTGGTTCTGGGAGACCGGCCCGGATCACGTGTTCACCTACATTTCAGAGCGCGCCGATGCTTTCGGCATGGACCACACGGCGCTGATCGGGAGGCGCCGTTCAGATGCCGCCTTCGACCGCGATGCCAAGCCGCAGAAATGGCGCGGTCACCTGGCGACGCTCGATCGCCACGAGCCGTTCCGGAAGTTCGAGTATCGCGGCCGCGATGCGGCTGGGCGCGCGCGCCATTTCAGCGTCAACGGCCAGCCGGTGTTCGGCGCCGACGGGCGCTTCATGGGGTATCGTGGGTCGGCCACCGATCTGACCGAGCAGCACGAGACGGAGGAGCGGCTTCGCCAGTCGCAGAAGATGGACGCGATCGGTCAGCTCACCGGCGGCGTCGCGCACGACTTCAACAACGTGCTCACTGTCATCACCGGCACCATCGAGATCATCCGGGAGGGACTGGCGGACAAGCCCGACCTCGCCGCGATCGCCCAGCTCATCGACGATGCGGCGGCGCGAGGCGCGGAGATCACCTCGCAGCTGTTGACCTTTGCGCGTCGCCAGCCGCTGGAGCCGCGCGAGATCGACGTCAACGGCCTCGTGCTCGAAACGGCGAAGCTGTTGAAGCCGACCCTGGGCGGAAACATCGAAATCGTGACCCACCTCGCGGACGACGCCTGGCCGGCGATGGCCGATCCGTCGCAACTGTCGTCGGCGATCATCAATCTCGCCGTCAATGCGCGCGATGCGATGCCTGGCGGCGGCACGCTGACGCTCGAGACCGCAAACCGCGAATTCGATGGCGCGGATGGTGCCGGTGACGGCGACGCCACGCGCGGCGCCTTCATCATGGTCGCGGTGGCGGACACCGGCCATGGCATCCCCGCCGACATCCGCGAGCGCGTGTTCGAGCCGTTCTTTACCACCAAAGGGGTCGGTCGCGGCACCGGGCTCGGCCTCAGCATGGTCTACGGCTTCGCCAAGCAGAGCGGCGGCAGCGTTGCGATCGAGAGTGAGGAAGGCCGCGGCACCGTGATTCGGCTGTTTCTGCCGCGATCTGCGGGCGGAGCGCAGGCCAGGACCGGCTCGCTCCAGGCGCCCGCGGCGGCACGCGGGCACGAGACGATTCTCGTCGTCGAGGACGATCCGCTGGTGCAGGGCTATGTCATCGCGCAGCTCGGCAGCCTCGGCTATCGCATCCTCGCAACCGGCGACGGCGCAACCGCGCTTGCGCTGGTGCAGCAGGGCGCCCAATTCGATCTGCTGTTTACCGACATCATCATGCCCGGCGGCATGAACGGGCAGGAACTGGCCGAGGCCGTGTGGCGCCTCCGCCCGGGGATGAGGGTGCTCTATACGTCCGGCTATACCGACAACGCCCTCGACCACGAGGGTCAGCTCGGTCCCGGCGTTGCGCTGCTGAGGAAGCCGTACCGGAAGGCGGACCTGTCATTGAGGATCCGCGAGGTCCTCGCCGGCGAGCCGCCCGCCTGAGCAGCCGGCGCGCGATGCCAACGAAAAAGGCGCGGCGGGGGAAGGCCCCCGTCGCGCCCGATTTCTTGCTCGCTGGTCCAGGGCTGAGAGCGCCCCGATGCCAAGCCTCTATTCAAGGCTTAGCGGGCGATCCCAGCGAGGTGACAGCGCTTGGTAAAAGACACTGGATCACCTCCTTTCGTTGGTTGCGGAAGATTTCAATATAGGCGGCAATTCCGCCATTGTTAAGGGGAGGCGGGTCCGGAGGAACCAGCGGCTGTTCGCAAGGCCGGGAAAGCGCTGGAAGCCCCATCTGGGCAGTTGATCCTGGGCAGTTGAGACCGCCGCCCGGCCGTGTTAGGGAGCCCCTGTCGCGGGTGTAGCTCAATGGTAGAGCAGCAGCCTTCCAAGCTGAATACGAGGGTTCGATTCCCTTCACCCGCTCCAATGTTTTCGAGTGCTTGTCGCATAGTCTGTTTTCCATTCGGACAAATGTCCGCCTTTTGTTCGAGACGCGCGGCGTTTCTTGGCCCCGTTCATCACCTGTCGTGTCGTGCGCTTGGTGTATTTCGGCAGCACCTTGACCGCCGTATGTCGCCCCTGCGCGAGCATCTCGCGGTCGGTAAGCTCGGCATCGCCGCCCTCGGTGAAACCCCCGTGACGGAATGACGTGAACGACAATTCGTCACGCAAGCCAGCGGCGCGGATCACGTCTTTGACCTTGCGGCTCAAATGCGTGAAGTCCGGTTGATTGGGCTTGGGCCAAGTCGGCCACGGACCGCGCTCACCCCAATCCCGGCACAGCATCAAGCCGCCGATGCGCTGGCGCTTGATGGCGTCAAGTTCGGCCATCAATTCGGGATAGATCGCTGCGCCAGCATCATCGATAGGCGGTATCCAACTCTCCTGTTTTGTTTTTTCGTCCACGACGCGGACCATGTTCGGGCGCTCTTTCGGTCGATAGTGCGACACGTCGAACGTGGCGAAAATATCAGTCTCGCGTTGCAGCCATTCCCAACCGATCAGTGCAGCGGTCGCCAGCGATGGCAGGCTAAGTTCAACCGCCTTGGCGCGGAATGCCAACAAATCGTCAAGGGTGGCGGTCGGCGTCTCACGGACAGATGACCGCAGGCCCATAAGCGCGAACGGGTTGACCAGCGGCAACTTGCCGGGATGACGACGTGCAACCACGTTCCAGGCACGGCGGCTTGACTTCATCGCATGGTTGACCGTGGTGCGGCGTTCGCGCTCGACCACGTTGCCGTCAGCGTCGGCCGTTCTGAGGATCAGCAATTTTTCGTAAAGGTGATCGGTCAGCGCGGTATCGATGGCGCTCAAGCGCTTCTCTTTTTTTGCATTGCCTTTTTCAACCGCCGCTTGCCAGATACAGCTGCGGTTATTCAATAGGCGCTGGACCGGAACGATCACCAAGCGTCCGATAAGTTTTTCCTGTAAGAGCCCCACACTCGGCTCCACTTCCGCATTTGGGTTTCCTGGTCGAACGGGAGGCTTTTGGGGACGCGAGGTTTTCGGCGGCTTAGTCATAGATCGCCCAGGTGTTTTCGGACGGCTGCGCTGCGTAGGTGCACTCGGGCCAAAGAAGAAAAGCAGCAGCCCGCCTGAGAGCCACTGCCTTTCTGTTATCCTACCAACGCAGTGATGATAGCCGCTATTGCCCAAAGGCAACTGGCTACATTGACGTTGATTTGCATTGTGACACGAGTTCTCATTGTTGAGCCCTCGGATCACGCCGGCACAATCCGTAAGGGTTGCGTATAGCGCCCAGTATCAATGGCAATTGACCGGCCATTCACTGGAGTATCGGTCCACCATTGGCGTTCTAGAACCCCCGCTGGCGGGCCCCATGTCGCTCCTGGGTGTCCCTTCGCTGGGTCGCGTCTGAGGCGAGAGCGTTGGGGCCAAGCATGGGCTGTTACTTATCCAACCGGATGGCTGCATTGCGAGTGCAGGGCCGAGTCGGGGCAACAGTGTGTTGAGGATGAACCGAGTTGCTATCTGAAGTCGAGCCAAGAACTTGGCTTATCCTCTGCTATTCGACAGGCGGTACGGTTGTCCGGCGTCCGCCTAGGTCGCGGATGCACCCGCGCATCGACCACGCCCTTGCCGGCGCAAGTGACCTCGGAGAACTCGCCGACTATCTCTTCCGGAAGAATCGGGCCAAGTCCGTCAATAGGCCGAAGCTGAACCGAAATCCCGCAGGTGGGCGCGGGGGCTCGGCCTCGGTGGGTGCGTTGCACCTCGGACAGGGCTCTCCTGCTGCACCACAGCCGCACGCGTTTGGGCCATCCCAAGGGCGGTCCGGGTGGGCTTCGCACACCCAGCCAGTGTCCTCGCAGGCGGCGCAGCTCATGTGTCAACCTTCGGAGCATCAGCCCTCGACCTGGGATGCACCCGCGCGTCAACCAAGACCTCGGTAATGGCGTCGCGCAGGCTGTCGCGGTCCAAGATGCGGATCAGCCGGTCGACCGTCTCCTTCGCATCGCTCTCCCGCGTGAGATAGTCCGCCAGCGCAATCATGGCGAGGTCGTAGCTCTGCTCAATCTGCTCGGCGGGGTTCAGGCGCACCATGCTCAAGCGGCTCCACGCAGGGGCAGCGCCAATTGGATACCGAACGGGCGGGTCGAGTTTGCCTCGATGAAGGCCCGCAAGGCTGCCGTGATCTCGGCGCGCCCTGTGACGCGCTCGGCAAGCTCATCGGCGATCTCGCTGGTGGCATCGCGAGACCAGCCCTCGATAGCATTGAAGGCGATGATCCGGACCGGATAGGCGTACTGGCCGGAGAGCAGGTCGCGGATGATGGTCTCGATGTCGGTGTCCTGCTCGTCGGTCTCGCGCCAGGAGCAGCCAGCAGGGGCGCCGAAGTCTTCCAGGACCAGGTAGATGTCCCGGTCCAGCCGATCCAGCGGCACGATCGACGGCGCATGACGCATGACGCAACTCCTACTCAAAGAGGAGCAATTGTCCGGCTGGCGGATCGTTCCGGCAGCTACTTCTGGCTGGCTGGGCCAGACCGGGACCCAAGCATGAAAGAGGCCGCCCACTGAGGGGGCCTTACTTCTTGTGTTCCGCAGGCGGATACGTTCGCGTTCGCAACGTGTTCACGGGCGGATTGAATACCTTGAGATAGCTCAAGGTAAGCACAAAACGAAAACTCCGCACGATGGCTTACTTCGGAGACTGTAGGCCGGGAGAGGCCAGCCAATCGCTGATGTGCGCGCCAGTATTAGCTAGCCGTGCTTTCCTAAGCAGGGCCTCGCGTTCCGCGCCTGCCGGTAATGCGCTGGCCTGCTCTTTGTACCTTGTTGCCAAATCGTCCAATCGTTCCTCAAGAGAGTGGGTCTGCTTCACTCTGCGGCGCTCGGTCATGGCGCTTTCCTCGGGCGGCTAACAACGACTCCAAAACGAGAAAAGGTAGGTTCAGTTCCAGCGCCGGAACGAACTTAGGCCACTGTCAAAATCAAATTAGGCCACTGCGGTCGGAAACAGGCCAGTCCCCGGCTATCCATGAGAACAGGTCGCCAACCTAGAACACAGGGCCAGCTCGGCCACCACGTAGGAACGATGCCCATCGGCCAACCTTGGTTCTACATGCGTTTCAGACGCATGAGGCTATCGGTTCGGTAGCTAGGAGCGGCCTCAGCCCTGGGTCGTGCCACCTTGGCCTGGGGCCGTTTTTTTGGAATGGAGGCGCGCAAGCTGCGGTCCGATGAGGTTATTCCACCACTCGCAGCCCTTGCTCGGTCGGCTCGTATCGGTGCCCGTACTGTTTCAGCCAGCCGCCTTCGACCATCTTCCGGGCCAGAGCCATCGTGCATGCTGGCTGACTGCCACCAGGGTGGTAGAGGCTGTCTCGGCGCTGGATCAAAAACCCGTAGACGCGCGCCAGCCGTAGCGGCTTGATCATCGCCGGAAAGAGAATGATGGACTTGTCGGTCATTCTTCTCCGAAGCGGCGGTATGGACGATCGTTCCGGAGTACTTGGGCTGGGTGTCGCAGGGCAATTGGATAGGCTCGACGCTCTGGTTCGAGACGAAAAGTCCCAGAGACTCTCGCGCGGCAGCTCAGAACGGTATTCAAGCCACGTCCCGCCGGGCGTCCCTAAGGCGCGCGCATTGCAACACGAGAACTCCTAGCGGTCGTCGTCCAAGCGTGACATGATCCATATTCGCGTTTCGGAGGGAAAGCCCGATGCGCCTTGCATTGCCTTATGTCGCAATCGCTGTCTGCGCGTGCCTGACCGTTTGGCTGTCTTCCATCCTCATCTATTGACGACCGAGAAGGTCCTCACCGGGCGTTAGCAGCTTCACGTAAGTGCCGCTCTCGTGCAGCTCCAGCCAGCCGCGCGCAGCGGCGAACTTGAGCGCGGAGCCGAACTCGCTCCCCGCTCCCCTTCAAGGTGAACAGAACGGCGCGTTGGATCCGCTCGATGCAGATGCGGCCGTCCTGGGCCGGCTCGAGTGCTGGCGGCGAGGCTCGGCGCTTGTTTCCGACCTCGGTGGCCTAAATTTGGGTGGCCTGATTTGAAATAGGGGCGAACCCAAGGAGCCACTCAAACGTTCTCTTCCCATGGAACACAACGGCACTGAATACAACGTGGTCCAGACTGCCAATCCCGTGGGATGGAAATGGACGTTCAACTACCGGGCCGCAAGCCCAAGACCGGCGTTGAGCCGAGCCGAGCTGCGCAATCGCGATCATTTCGGCAAAGTTCGCCATTGAAAAAGCGATCAAGGTTCAGCCCGTCACCGGCTTCGACCAAGCAGTAAGACCGCCTTAGTTTTCGTGCGACCCTTGAGATGCATCAAGGAATTTAGTCCGCAGTGAACACGTGGCGAACGCGAACGTATTCGTCTGTGGAACATGCAGGTAAGGCCGCCTCGGTGGGCGGCCTCTTCGTATGCAGCAGTTCTCGCCGCCAGACTTTTCCCATGAACGGAACTTCTGGATCAGTAGCGCCGATAGTGTCGATGGGCATAAGGCCGACGAACGACGACTACGCCACGGCGATACGCAGGACGATAAACCGGGCGAGTTCGAACGCATCCGTGCCGACCACACACCAGGGCTACTGTCTCAACGTTAGCGAGTTTTGATTGTCCCAGCGGAGCAACCGGCATTGCCGATGCCGTTGCAATTGTGAATGCGGTCCCACCGAGAACGGTCAGGGCGGCAAGAGTAAGTTTGAATTTCATCCATGCTACTCCAAGCGGAGACTATCCCCGCCAACCAAGTTTAGGCGTTCCTCCCTGAACCTTGGATGACCAAGCAGCCTCACGCTCTCAACGAGCGCCCCGGAAGGCGCGCGAACTACTGCGCGTCGGGGGTAGACCTTGCACATGAAGCGAACCGGCCCGGCTTGGCGGCCGGATGCGGGGGTCAGTGTGCGATAGTTTGATTGCGGCAGGAAGCTGGCTTGAACCTGGGCACCATAGGCGCATATTCGGCGGATGTTCGAGCAGCGACCAATTTTCATGGCTCGAAAAAATCCCGGACTTGGCTGGGGGGTCGATATTCTGTGGCCCGATGGCGAAACGGAAGTAATCAAGGGCTTTATTTCGGAAGGCGACGCGGTCAAGTGGATTGCTGAGCATGAGCACTCGAAGCCCTGGCAGGGAAATACGAATCAAAAACCACCCCTACAGCCTTAGAAACCCGGAATCGCCAATCCTCACTGGATTCTCGAAAGGCCGCCGCCGCCTATCTTCATCAATCGTGCTTCACGCTGTCCGCGATTACGCGTTCAACTTGTGAGGCGAGAACCGTCAGGTGATCAGCCAGCCTCGTAAACAGCTCTCGTTTCTTCGAGTCGGTCGCCAGATCTCCGATCAGCGCGCACTCGGCCGCATCCTTGCGGAGCTTTTCCAACTGAGCCTGCGTGTCTTTCATTGCAGCTACTCGTTCCTGCCGATGGAACTCTATAGCCAATGTGCGGAAGCGAACAGTGCTGGTTGCTGATTTTTCCTAGGCTCAGGACGCTTGAGCTTTCCCAAGGTCCAAGCACCTCCAGCGGCCCCGGCCCACACTCCCCAAAAGCCCCCCACGGCCGGGGCCGTCTTGTTATCGACATCCCATGACGGCGACCGCCAGGCCGGCCCCATTGAAATTCGGCCCGACGTCCGCCGCGCATCCGGCAGGCCGAACAGACAAAGCGCTCCTCGATGTCACTTAGCCGGAGATTGTCCGGCCAGGTGTCGGCGCTGACCGCGACGTGATGGCCGCAACGGTAATCGGCGGCCCTACAGCCCAAAACCGTGGCTAATCTCCCGCACAAGCCTGAACGCAGCGTCTGTATTTCGGCCGTAACAGAGCGCCTGATCGACCTGCGAAAGAATGGACAGCCCAAATAGCGCGATTGCAATGCCTCTAAACATGATTGTGGACCGGGTTGAACGATACAGCGAAAGTTCAAAACGGCCCCAGCCGCAGGTCGCCGTTACCTTGAGGCGGTTCGATGGTTCCATTCATTCGGACCGCGAACAGGTAGGCTAGGGAGGAGCCTCATTCGTAGCTTGGAGGCGTGGACAATCGAACCAGCAATCCCCGCTTTAGCGTCGGCCTTTTGACCTCGAGCCTAGCAGGTCATGCGTGCCGCTGACGCTCACGGTTTCGGAGCACTCGAAACCGCCAAAAATTCCGCAGGAGCCGGTGACCGTGACGCGCAGATCTTTGCGCTGGTACATGTCGACCGAAACGCCCACGCGCGAAAAGTCGTTCGCGCTGTTCGGCAATATCAAGTCGATGTGTTCGGCCGCCCAACGCGGCACATGTGAGTTGCTCTTCCAGAACAGCTCATTGCCGGCGTGGTGCATGAAGTTCGGCCCGACCGTAAGGGCACCGTCCACGCCCTCGAACACGAAGCCTGTTTCGTCGATGTGCACGTTCACCCGGTCGGGTGCTACTGCGAAATGCAGCGAGGTGATGTCCTGGGGCTGCGGGTCTTTGCCGAATTGCGAGCTGTAGGCATCGCTCCATTGTCCGCGGTCGCGTCCGAGCCCGAAGCCGTGCCGGCCCGGGAGATCCCGCGTTGAGAGTGGCTTGTCGGACAGCTTTGGGCGCCAGATCTCCCGAAACCCCTTGCCGATCGTTGCCGCCATCGACAGATCGAGAGCCCAATGCGACGCCTTTTCCGGGCTTTGCCCTTCGGCGAATGCGTCGAATCCGTCCGTCGTCTTGGCAATGCGCAGCTTCTTGATCAGCTCTTCCCAGTCCTTGGGCAGGAAGGTGACGCCGTCGAGCGTGGTCGTCGCGGCAGCGACACCATACTTCTCGAGTTGGTGTCGGATGTAGGGCTTCTCGTCATAAAGGCGCACATTCGGGTTGGCGCCGGCAAAGTAATTCTTCAAATCGATCTGCGGTCGCAGCATGGTCAATCGCGCCGCGATCTTCCGGTAAGTGTCGGTCGTCGTCGGATCGGTCGTCGTCATGGCGCGCCCTCCGTGGCAATCCTCACCTCAGATTGGTCTCGCCCGAACGGGTTCGGGTTCAATGTCTGCTCGTTCTATGAAGTTGCCGAAGGCCCCATGCCAATTCCGGCAAGAGTCAAACCCCTATTGCCCCAGCACCGATGCAGTTTGAACCCGCCAACTGGAATCGGCGACCACTATGCAGGGGGTACTTTAAGCGGCGAGGACGATCAGATGTCACTGCGAGGCAGGGTATTGGATATACTCAATGGGCCGGCGGTAGCACGCATTCGTTTCCGATTTCCGATCCGCGGCAGCCACGTGACGATTGCGCCGCAAACGTTCCATCACGTCGCCCGCGCGATCCGGTTGGGGCGAGTCACCGTCAGGGCTCCGACGGATCTCGCGGCAGGCGTTGCCGCACAATATAACGATGTGGCGAGAACCAGGGCGGACGGCACAGCGGTCGCTGCGAACACGCTGGAGGTCGTGTCGGCGGCGGGGCGGATGGACGGAGCCTATATCGTCCATGAGAGCCTGCATGCAGCCTACGATCTGTTGCGTACCGGCCTCGACGCCAATGCCGAAGAGGCGTCCGCGTACGTCTGCACGGCGCTCTATTGCCGCATGACCGGCCTCCCGCGGCCGCGCTGGGCCAACGGCCCGATTTACGCCAATGCCGCTGAGGTCGCCAAAACGTTACTGTCGCAATACCAAAAGGGCGATCCTGGCATTCCCTGGGTCGGCGAGAGTGAATGGCGGATGCTGCGCGCCGGCGTGGGCCTTCATCCGGTCTATACCAGCGGACCCGGTGGTATTCTCACCGGATGGCTGCTCGGCCAGCAGTACACCCACGATGGCTGAGTGATGGGCACCTCGCCTGTTTCGGGAGGTAGCAGATCTTCTGGTTCCTTCCGCCACTCCTTCCACGGTGCCCGGCGCACATGAGCGCGTCAGGCGATTAGCAAGCCCAGCTTGCCGACCATCGCAAGCGAGCGTTGAACGCTTTCTCGCGTTGATAGCAGCAGCGGCTCGGCGGGCTTCCTGGCACGATCCTTCTGACCTACCTGGATGGTCGGGCCGAATTTCTCGGTCATTTCGGCCGTGATCTGGTCGATAGTCCGCGTACCATCGAGCAATTGCAGGAAATCCCTGGTTCGGTCGTCCTCCAACTGCACGGTTTGGTGGAGGAGATTGGTGACGAGCGGACCTGTTTGCGCTTGTTTTCGCGCGAGCAGGCTCGCCTGCGGATGCTCGGTCGCTTCCGTCAATAAGAAGGGACGCGACAGCAGGAACGAGACCTCGCCGCTGCAAGCCAGGATAAACATCGCCTCGGTCAACGCCTTTTGGTCATCATCTGCCTGCCCGCCGCCAAGCAGCACTCGCGCCCCATCGAGCAATTCGTCAAATGACAGCGCGCGAGGCCAAGCGCGGCCGAGGCATAGGTGCGCCGCCTTCAAGAGCGAATTGGTCACCGTGATCCTGCTACCGTCCTCATTTTCGAATTCCATCGCTGAATCGTCCGTTACGCAGGCGTCCGGATCAACCGGGCTCGTCGTGCTCAGCAAATAGAACCGGGTGACGAAATCGAGGTCGGTCTGGCGGGAGAGCGAGACGTTGTCGTGGCAGAGCAAGGTACGGCGAAAGCCGTTACCGTCGATAAAGTCCTGATACTGATCGCGTGCCATGAACTCGGTTTCCGGGAAGCGTTGCAACGTCGCGCGTACCTCCTCGGAATAGCCCGCCAGATTGCGTCGCGAGAAATCGGCGTCGCTTAGATATTGCAAGCCATGAGAGCCTGCAAGCTCGACAACCTCGTGCAGCAGGAAGGCCTCGGCGCCTTCGTCGAGATCGTCATGAAACAACAGCTCGTCGGGCGCCTTGAGGACGCGGTTGTACTGATCGCGCATGATCGCGCCGTGAACCGAGTTGGCTTTCGATCCCTCGCTCAAGAACTTCAAGATTGCGCGGGCCTGTCCTACTTTTTCTTTCATGCCGGTGAGGCGGCGGGTGTGATACCGCATCATGTCGCGGACCATGTCGCGCATATGTGAGAACGGGTGCGCATTGTAACTGACGTAGCAGACCCCCTGCGGCGCGAGGTTCTGTTTGAAGATCATCATCATCTTCTCGCGCACCGCCGGTGGCACCCAGGAATACACGCCGTGCGCGATGATGTAGTCGAACCGTCCGAAGCTTGCATCGACATTCATGATGTCGCAGTGGAGAAGCTTGATGTTCTCCAGGCCCAATGTAGCGACATTGTTCTGACCGCGCTCGATCGTCACGCCGCTCAGGTCGACACCGACGAATTCGCTGTTCGGGTATTGAAAGGCCATCGGCAACAGGTTGCCGCCGACGCCGCAGCCAAGCTCCAGCACCCGGCAACGCTCGACCGGCGCCGACTGCATGCCGTAAACGGCGGCCATGGTAGCAAGATGGTTGGGATGAGTAAGCCCATAAACATGGCCCGGGTAGTAGACCTCGTCGTATGGCGTTGGACCGATGTTTGGGTGACGATGCTCGGTTTGAATGTTCATCGTGCTCAATTCCACGAATATGCGAACTTGTTGTTGTCGATCGAGACACGTGCTTCCTTCACCTCTTCCTTGGCGAGCGACTTGCTGAGGAATTCGCGCGACAGCTCGGGGAGCAGGGTGTTGGTGATGATGTTGTCAATCATTCGCCCACCGGAGTCGGGGTCGTTGCAGCGCGACACAATGTGCTCGACGACCGCGTCGTCATAACCGAAGGTCGCGTTATGATTGTCGCGAAGGCGCCTTCCGATGCGGTCGAGTTGCAAACGCACGATCCCGGACAGCATCTCGTCCGATAGCGGGAAGTACGGTATCGAGACGATGCGTCCGAGCAGCGCCGCTGGGAACACCTTGAGCAACTCCGGCCTTAGCATCCTGGCGAGCTCTTCCGGCTCGTCGCGATACTTTGGATCGCGTGATAGGCCCATGATCATATCGGTGCCGACGTTGGTGGTAAGGATGATCAAAGTGTTCTTGAAGTCGATCCGTCGCCCGTTGCCGTCCTCCATGGTTCCTTTGTCGAATACCTGAAAGAAAATCTCATGGACGTCGGGATGAGCTTTCTCCACCTCGTCGAGCAGAATGACGCTATAGGGCTTGCGCCGGACGGCCTCGGTGAGGCGCCCACCTTCGCCATAGCCGACATACCCGGGAGGTGCGCCTTTCAAGGTCGAGACGGTGTGCGCTTCCTGGAACTCTGACATGTTGATCGTAATCATGTTTTGCTCGCCGCCATAAAGAGTCTCGGCAAGCGCCAGGGCGGTTTCGGTCTTGCCCACACCGGATGGGCCAGCCAACATGAATACGCCGATCGGTTTCGACGGGTTGTCCAGCTTAGCGCGGCTGGTCTCAATTCGCTTGGCGATCATTGTCAGCCCATGGGACTGGCCGACGACGCGGCGGTTGAGGATCTCCGGTAGCTTCAGCACGGTTTCGATCTCGTCGCGCATCATCCGGCCGACCGGGATGCCGGTCCAATCAGAGACAACGGACGCCACCGACTGCTGGTCTACATGGGCATAGACCATTCGCTTTTCCGGATTGATGGTCTCAAGTGTGTCGAACTTGCCGCGCAGCTCCGCGCGCTTGGCAGCCGGATCTTCGCCTTCCTTGGGCCTGGACAGGATTTCACGAATGCTGCGGATGTCCTTGATGAGCTCCTGCTCGACCGCCCAATCGCCATCGAGGTTCGTCAGCTTGTCTTTCAGTGCGGCGATGTCGTTGTCGATCGCGACAATGCGCTCGTTGTCCTCTATCCCAAGGTCGCCGTCGCTGACGAGCGCAGATCTCTCAGCTTCACGAGCGGCAATCGCCACGCGTGCATCCTCGATCAAGGCCGGCGTCGCGCTCTGGCTGATGGCTACGCGTGCCGAGGCTGTATCAAGCAGGCTGACCGCCTTGTCCGGCAACTGCCGTGAAGGAATGTATCGGTGGGACAGGTTGACTGCTGCGACGATCGCAGCATCCGAAATGCGAACGCCATGGTGCTTTTCCATCGGACCGAGAAGTCCGCGAAGCATGATGCAGCAGGTCTCCACATCAGGTTCATCGATCTGGATTGGCTGGAAGCGCCGGGTGAGTGCGGGATCCTTCTCGATGTACTGGCGATATTCCGCCCATGTGGTGGCGGCGATCGTACGCAGCGTGCCACGGGCGAGGGGAGGTTTCAGGAGATTGGCCGCATCGCCGGTACCGGCGGCGCCGCCGGCGCCGATGAGTGTGTGGGCCTCATCGATGAACAAGATGATGGGAGTAGGTGAGCTCTGGACCTCGTCGATCACCGACCGCAAGCGCTGCTCGAACTCGCCCTTCATGGAGGCGCCGGCTTGCATCAGGCCGATGTCGAGTGCGCAGAGCCTTACACCGCGCAGCGGTGGCGGCACGTCGCCGGCGGCAATGCGCTGCGCAAAGCCTTCGACAACTGCGGTCTTGCCGACGCCAGCCTCGCCGGTGAGAATTGGATTGTTCTGCCGCCGACGCATCAACACGTCGATCAGTTGGCGGATTTCTTCGTCCCGGCCAAGGATCGGATCCATTTCGCCCGATTTAGCCTTGGCAGTGAGGTCCTGGGAGAACCGGTCGAGCGGCGTCGTGCCCTTCGGACCAGCTTGGGCCGCGCCTTCCGTGCCGGCGCCAACCAGGCCCGATCCGTCCATCGGCCGCATGTTCTCCTCGTCGGAGCCGGTCCAGACAGCGCGGCGTTCCGCCGCCAGTGCGTCGACGTTGACCTTGGCAAATTCCCGCGAGAGGTTGTTCAGCGCGCGACGAATATCGTTCGATTTCAGGCCGGCAACGAGCAGATGACCGGTGCGGATCTGGGTCTCGCCAAAGAAAAGCGTGGCATAGTGCCAGCCGCGATCGAGCAGATCGATGACCGAATTCGCGACGCCCGGCATGTCGGTCTCGTTCTTAGCAAAGCCGCTGATCACGCCGGCCAGGTCCGACAATAAGCGCGCGCGGTCGAGCTTGTAGTGATCGACCGAGAGGCTGAGATCGTTGCCCTCCTGCTGCAGAATATGAAACAGCCAGTGCGCAAGCTCGACGTTGCGATTGCCGGCGCTCTTTGCGTGGCGGAGGGCCTGTATGAAGGCATCATAGCCGGCCCGGTTCAGCTTGCCCGTTACAGCTTCAATGCTGATGTCGGTCACGGCGGCTCCTCCTGCTCAACTCCTCCGCGGATGCTTGTCATCATGCGGAATTGGCTTCAAATTCCATAGTATTAGGCGATCAGCACTATGGATAGGTTCAAATCGCCGTGGCATTGGCTGCGGCGCTCCGGCGGGATCTCAATCGCTCCCCGAGCTGAAAGCGGGCATCGCGGCGATATTCTTCTGTGGAGGCCCAGTTCGGCGAGACCCAAGAAGTCCATCCAAGTCGACCACTTTGTCCGAGCCTGACCGGTACAACCTCTCCGGCAGGAATGGCGAGCTCTACCTCCCATTCCAATTCGTCGCCGACATAGAAGAAAACGGCGTCGGCCAGTGGCTCCGACAGGTTGGGTGTTTCGGTCGGCAGGAATTGTTCGTACTGAGCAAATGTTCTGACAAAGACCCGAACTCTGATCTTGTCCTCGACGCTGAACACGCGCGAGCCCAGAAGGGCGTCCTGACCGAGCCTCGCATGCGTTCCGCCGAGCCGGCTGCAGTGACTTGGGTCGAACGAGAGCCAAGTGCCGACGAATTCGTCGATCTCGACTTTGACCTCGAACAGTCCTTGCAGGAATCGCGTCAACCGTGATGCACACTTCGCCCTTGGCGCGACCAGTCCAGCGAAGCTGAGCTTCGCCATGTCCGGAACGGTATCGCGATCGGCGAAAACATCGGTGCCCAAGCCGGCGAAGGAGCCGACATAGGCAATGAAGCGATCGTCCGCCGGGCGGTCGTGCTGCGCGATCGGGCGCGCGTCGGCCCAGGCACGAAAGAAGAGTTGCAGGAAGCGCCCGTTAAACAGATCGAGAAAGCGCGGGAAAGCGTCATCCCGCATCAGCCACCAGCTGAGGCTTTCGTCGGTGGTGGCAATGGGCAGGGCGCCCTGCGGGCCCAGGAGGCCGAGAAATTTGACGAGTATCCTGAGCCGGCCACTCTGGTCGTCCACGGCCGCGAGATTCGAGGCGGGAAACTCCAGATAAGGCACTTGGCCGAGGTCGACATATTCGTCGCGGCGCGCGGCACTGTCACCGATCCGCGGTCGATCCGGGTTGGCGCGCTCGAACTGGCGTAACGTATGGAAGAAATCGAAACGCCAGGGCTCGGCCTTCATCTGGTCGATCAGGGTCATAGCGGTCTCCGCGTGCCCATGCGCGGCGGCCATCGCATGATCTCGCCGCGCTCCGGCGTCGAGATGACCGTCTGGGTGAAGGTGTTGAAGCCGGAATAGTCGGCAAAGAAGCGTTCCAGGATCGCCCCGAGCAAGAACACGCCGCTGCCCTCAAATGCCTTCTCGTCGAGTGTGACGATAATCTCCAAGCCACGTGCTGCGCCGCTGCCGGTGCGCTCACGCACGCGTCGCACGATGGGGCGGCTTTCTATGCTGCGCACGCCGCGGATCTTGCGTTCCGTGGCGTCGTCGAATTGGTCGGCGAACAAGGACAGCATCTCGCGCAGCGCTCCGGCGTTCTTGCCGCCACCGCGCTCGACGAGCCCAAGATAGTTGAGGCTGAGCATGTTGATGAGCCGCCAGCTGACAACGCCGCTGTTGACGATTTCGCTGCGGCTGCGCAATTGGGCCACCACCGGCTCGCGCGGCGGCGTCGGACCAGCGACGCACATCAGATCAAGAGATGTGTCGTCCAGCAAACGAAAATCGGCGCCGCCCTGGCCGACCGGCAAGTGCTCCGTGAGATGGCGATTGGAGCAGAGAGCCCGAACGCTCAGTTCGGCGACAGAGCCTTTGCCGCTCAATTCACCGGGCTCGAGCAGTGACAGGAACATGTCCGTCCCGGTGTAGTCTGAGGAGGCGCCGTATGTCTTTTCTTCCACTGTGCGGCGCCGCGGCAAGCGGCGCACAGTGAAATAAAGCCTGTCGGCCGACCCGCCGCTCCGGTCGACGGCGGCCGAATATAGCGGGCGCACGGGGCGCTTATCCTTCTCTGCCGGAAGGTGTGCGTAGACTTCGAGCACCTGGTGCGGTTCGTATTCCAGATAGCGGCTGCGATCTGGCACCACATGGTACTCGTGCGTATTCGACTTGACCGGAATACGATCACTCGTCTTCTCGAACAGATTGATCGCCGGCGCGGTATAGAGCCTGAACGTCTCGGGGCGCACCGAGGCGGCCAATCGTGAACTGTGTTCATCGAATGCGAAGACAATATCGATCGATTTGCTGCGCAGCCGTGACATCACGCCGCGAAGTCCGGTGAGGGTAATGCCGAGGAACTTGCGTGGAAACATGAAATATTCACGCAGCAATTCCGAGCCACGAAAGATCCGGTTATCGTTAGGAAATAGAGACTCATTCTCGTCGAAGCCAATTTGCTGCACGCTGTCATGGGGGGCACGAGTCACCACCGGATCGCCAAAGTCGTCGAGATGCCGGAAGTAGACCCCCCTGCAATTCGAGATCAACTGCTCGTAAAGCGCGATGGCGTCGGATTCCGCACCGGACAGGTAGATCGGAAGCTCGCTCACGCGGCAGCCTGCGAACCACGTTTCCGGCTTGGTCCGAGCCTCCGCGTCCGGCGGCTCGTCCTCGAGCCGGGCCGCACTACGATGGGTCAACGATAGCCTCAGCCCCGCGATGACGTCACTGCCGATCGGGATACCAAGCGCCTGCAGAGCGCCCGCCGTCGAGAAATACTCGGCGCTTGTGACGTCAAATGGCCAGAGCACGATGTCGCGGCAAAGTCGAAACCGGCAGGAAAGACTTCGCTCTCTCTCGCGATAGGTCGCGTCGAAATAGGCGCCGCGCGCGATCTTCCTGCCGTCACGCAGCGCCGGGTCGGCATAGGGTGGCCGTGCGGTCACCAGCATGGCCGAAGGTGTCGGCGCAAGATAGTTCGGTACCAGTTGCTCGAGCAGGTTTGCAGTGAATTCCGGGAACTCGTGCTTGAGCTTGAGTTGAACGCGGGCGGCAAGAAAGGCAGCGCCTTCCAGCAGTCCCGTGATCATCGGGTCCGAGCGGTCTCGGATCAGGCCGCCGAGGCGCTCTGCGATACCTGGATATTCTTCGGCGAAATCTCCCGCCTGCTCGTACAGCAATGACAGTTCACGATTGTAGAAATCGAGGAATTCGCGATTCATGCTAAAGTCGATTGATCTGGATGTCGCCGCTGTCGAGATCGACGTCGGCGACAAATTCCACGGGGACGTTGAGCGGCTCAGCTTTGAGGTCGGCGTGAACGATGAAGCGCAGCTTCAGCTGCTCAGGGCCGACCGAGCCGTCGCGACGAACCCGAATCGTCTTGCGGTCGAGTCTGGGTTCGTAGGTCGCTAGCGTCTCGCGCAACGCGTCGGTGAGTTCGTCGTCCGTAACCTCGTCGATCGAGCGGTGGGCGATATCGGGGAAGCCGTAGTTCAAGATCGATCTCCGGACGCAATCCCGGTCGCTCAGATCCAAAGTCGATTCCAGAGCAATGGTATTGAGAAGGGCTTCTAGGTCATGAGAGATTTCCCGCCGCAACAGCGTTTCCGAGATCGGAAAGCGGCCGGCGCTACGCCGTCCGGCAATGACCCGTTCACCGAATTCATCGCGCAAATTGAGCTTCTTGCGCGCATCGCGAGCTTCATGAGCCAAGCGAAAGGCCAGCATTAGCGGGGGAGAGAGACGATCCCTCTTTGGAGTAATGGTCATTTACCTTCCCCAAGATGCCGGGCCCGCTATGCCCTTCCGCGGAGCATCAGCTGGTCTCCAGGATGGTTGTCGCCTCGGCAGGCGGTCGTGCTCGTAACCGCTCCCGCCGAGACGTCAACGCAATCGCACCGTGCGGCGCCGGCTCAGCTAATCGCAACCAACGCCAAGCAGAAGCCGACGATCAGGCCCATTCCTTGTTGGCGGGAACGTCCCAGCCAAACACCGGCGCCGCTCCAGCGCCGCCTTTTTCCGTCTGGGTCTTGTACGTCATCTTGACCTTGGCGAAATTCAGACTCACGTTTTCAGTGAGGCGATCTTCGCCGTGCGATCCGCCCGTCGATACACTCGTGACCAGAATGTGCTTCATCTCGATCTTGAGATACTCCAGCGGATTTTCACCCGCCTTGCGCACCGTGAGGATCGCCGTATCAATGTGCTTGCCGTTCGCACAGACTTTGAAAAGCTCCGGCGTGGCCTTGTCGACGAAGTGCGTGAAGTGCAGGTCCTGGATGCTGACCTTGCCGGCACCGCCGCCCGAACCGCTGTGGAAAGTGCCTGACTGGCTCTCGCCGAAAGACCAGCTCAAAATATCGATTTCGTCCTTGTGCTTGTCGTCCAGCGACTCGCCCTTAATCGGATCGAGTTTCAGGAAAATGTCGACAGCCATAGCATAGTCCTTTCAAATTTCTGCATGTTACGGTTGCGATGCTGCGGCGTCAGGAGCCGGGGCCGGGAAGGCGCGAAACCAGACTGAGGCCGACGTCCATCGCCTCCAACTGAAAGTGTGGACGAAGAAAGAAGCGCGCGTTGTAATATCCCGGGTTCTCCTCGTTTGCTATGACCTCTACCTTCGCAGCGGCCAGCGGCTTGCGCGCCTTCTGAGCTTCTGACGACAGGGCTGGATTGGCATCAACGTACTCGTTGATCCAGGTCTGCAGCCAGACCGTCAGCTCATCCTTCTCCTTCATGGATCCGATCTTGTCGCGAACCATGCACTTCAGATAGTGCGCAAAGCGAGACACAGCGAACATGTAGGGCAGTCGTGACGACAGGTTATCAGAGGCGGTGGCATCCACGCCTTTCTCGCCGAAATACTTCTTCGGCTTGTAGAGCGACTGAGCGCCGATGAACGCCGCCTTGTCGGTGTTCTTGCGATGGATCAGCGGGATGAGGCCCGCCTTCGCAAGTTCGTGCTCACGGCGATCGCTGATGGCGATCTCGGTCGGGCATTTCAGGTCGACGCCGCCGTCATCGGTCGGGAACGTGTGCGTCGGCAGGTTGATAACTTCACCGCCGGACTGCACACCGCGGATGCGCGTGCACCAGCCAAACTCCTTGAAGGCGCGGTTGATGTTGACGGCCATTGCGTAGGCGGCGTTGATCCAGCCGTATTTGTCGCCGGTGTGTCCGTCCGTCTCCTCTTCGAAGGCGAACTCTTCCACGGGCTCCGATTTTGCGCCGTAGGGGAGGCGGCCGAGCGCGCGCGGCATGCACAGGCCGAGATAGCGCGAGTCGTCCTGATCGCGCAGTCCCTTCCATGCGGCATATTCCGGCGTGTCGAACACCTTGCCGATGTCCCGAGGGTTGGACAGCTCGGTCCAAGAGTCCATTCCCATCAGCGTCGGCTCGGCGCCGCTGAAGAAGGGGGCGTGTGCGGCGCCGGCGATCTTGCTGAGATCGCGGAGCAGTTGCACATCGGTGGGGAGGTGACTGAAATAATAGTCGCCGATCAGGCAGCCGAAAGGCTCGCCACCCAGCTGGCCGAATTCATACTCATAGATCTGCTTGAAAAGGGGGCTCTGGTCCCAGCGTGCATCGGGATAAAGCCGCAGATTTCGATACAGCTCGTTCTTTGAGACGTTCATCACCCGGATTTTCAGGTTGGCGTCGGTCTCGGAATTGAAGACGAGGTAGTGGAGACCGCGCCACGCACTTTCGATTGCCTGGAACTCAGGTGTATGAAGAATCTCGTTCATTTGCGCGGTCAGCTTCTGGTCGATCCGCGCGATCATCTCCTCGATGGTGTCGAGGACGTCCGACTTTATGACGCTTGTGTCCTTCAACGCCTCTTGAACGAGCGTGGATACGGCGTTTTCGACTTCGGTCGCTGCACGTTCAGTGCGCGGTTTGAAGCTTTGCTTTAGCAGGCTGGTAAACTCATCAGCTTCGACGGTTTTGACTTGGGTAGGGCTCTCTGTGTGAACAGCTTCTTTTGCCATGGTCCCCATTCCTTCCTTAGCTCTCGGTGCCAGGTTCGCTCGACTGGCTTGTCGCGCGTTCCCGCAGCGCTGCCATCAGTTGAGGATCGGCGAGAAGTTTTTTCAGCTGGTCCTCGGCGGCCACCTTGCCGTCCATGTAGCGCAGCAGGTTGGCGAGTTGTTCGCGTGCCTCGAGCAGCTTGGCGGTGGCCGGCACCTGGCGGGCGACTGCCACCGGAGTGAAGTCTGCCATCTTGTTGAAGCGCAAGTTGACCGAGATCTTTTCGTCGGAACCATCGCTGAGGCGATTGGCGACGCGCGCCGTCACGCCGGGCTGGATTGCGGCCATGCGGTTGTCGAAATTGTCCATATCGAACTCGAGGAACTTACGCTCCTCGACCTTCGACTTCTCGATGCCGGGGTTGTTGCCGGAGAGGTCGGAGAGGACGCCCATGACGAACGGCAGCTCGATCAGCCGCTCGGCATCGTAAGGATCCTCGTATGTTATGTGCACGCGTGGTGCGCGGTTTCGTCGAATGAATTTTTGACCGCTGTCAGTAGCCATGGTTCCCCTCCCTGCGAAATCGCATCAGAAGCCAAATTGCACGACGCAGATTGACTAAGGCGTCTCAACTTGCGGTCGGCAAAACATTCTTATGTCCAGTTAGTGCCTTCGAGAGAAAGGTGGTTCAATACGATTTGTCGATTGTCTTGAGAGCGCCCTCAGGAAGGACATCATTCAGAAGGCTGAGGAAATCCCGCTGTGCGAGGTCGCGCGCGCGATCGACCAAAAAGGGGATCGGGCTGGACGGCTCCGTGGTTCGGAAAAACGACGCCACCTTCGTCAGCAGACCCAAGGCCTGCGCTCTAGTTTCCACCGAAAAAACAATATCTTGGGCGCTCTCATCCGTCGTTGATGAGAGCGGGGTCGCGAGCTCCGCCATCCGTTCGATCGGCAGGTCGAAGACTTTGTCCCGCCCGATGTTGATGGCAGCGCTCTCCACGTGGGACGGCACCAGCATCCGCATCACTTCAATAAATGATTTGCCGACCATCTCCTGCGCTTGACGTACCAGCAACAGCGCCGGGTTGGATGGTTCCATTCGGGCAAAATAGGCGGCCGCTGCGCCGAGCGCTGCGGACGCCTGTGCAGATGAAGCAAACATCGTGGTTGCGTCCAACGGCACCTGCGTATCGACGGGACCGGCATCTTCCGCAGTTGCGGCAATCGCCACCGGATCACGCAATGCGACAAGACCCGCAAGCCAGGCAGCCATGCCGTCAACCAAGCCGGAGAGCCTGTCGAGGCTGATAGGTTGCCCCGAATTCATCTTCTCACGCCAGGTCGCCTTGATACCTGCGATTTCAGCAGCGACCGCGGAGCACCGCGCGCTGATTGCCTTGAGAGTATCGAGATCCGTCTCGCTGACGATGCGCTCGATAGTCGCGAGATCGAGCCCGTCGGCGTCGGCATCGCCGGCGGGAATTTCGCCTTGCGCGATTTGATAGGCACGGTAGTGGAGGTTGCCGTGTCTGCGGTTCTCGATCAGGGGGAGGAACTGGAGCGGGTTGATCACGGTCGGAAACACGTCGATTGCTTCGACCGTGACGGCCCGAAGCGCGTAGTCGCCGTTCTCGCCCCTCGGATGTACCGCTTCCCACTGCTCGCGCAGCAGCAAGTTGGTCGCCCTCAGGCAGTTAAGAAAGCCGTCGAGATCGCGGTTGAGGATTGAAAACTTCGCGAGCAGCAGGTTTAGGCGCAGATCGCGGGTACGCGCCAGGAGGGGCTGTGCAGCGGCAAATTGGCCGGCAAAATCGACTGCCTTTGGATCGAAGCGTCCACGCTCCCCATTGGCATTGACGACCTCGAAGAACGACATTGGCAGCAGGGATTCCGCACCTGCGAAGAAGTTCAGATATTGGACGTCTCCGATGGCGTCGAGATCCGGTCCGCAGGGATCGTCAGCGGTAATGGGCAGCGTCAGGGAGGCGACATCAAGCATGCGAGGATCGTCCATCTGCTCGGTCACGGCCCCGCTGCCGAGCCGTGACGACTAAGGGATCGCGCGGGGCGCATGATCCGATTCTATACCTATGGGTCAGATGCCTGCTGATCTTGGTTCATTCCCGAAGATCATGCCATTTTCCCGTGAACCGGCAAGCTCTTGGAGCCGACTACTTGATGGCCGGGGTGGTTCTTTGGACGGCTGTCGTGAAACGTCAGGAGGCCAGCCCCGGGGCGGACTTGCCGGCACTGCCAATTGGCGGGGCAGGATTTCCGCGGATCTTGCATACGTCTGATCAGCTCTTTGCAGCGGGTCATTCGATCGAAGGAGGGAGTTTAAGCCCACATGGGCCAGCTTACTCAGGATACCCGCCTCTGCGAACTCAAGACGCCTCTTGGCAAGGACGTTCTGGTTTTTGCCGGATTCGAGGGCTCGGAAGGTCTCAGCGAACTGTTCGAGTATCGCATAGAGTGTCTCAGTGAGGATGCCGACCTCGACTTCGACCGAGCCATCGGTCAGCAATGCACGCTGACCATAAAGCTGCATGAAAAGGAGCGCGAGTTCAGTGGCATTCTGACAGAGGCCCAGTGGCTCGGGGTAAGGAACGACTATTTCAGCTACCGGATCGTGCTGAGGCCCTGGTTTTGGCTGTTGTCGCGGACCACCGATTGCCGGATCTTTCAGGACAAGAAAGCGCCCGACATCATCAAGGAGGTGTTCAACGAACGCGGCTTCACCGATTATGAATCCAAACTGACCGAAGAGGGGTCCTGTCCGAAGCTCGAATATTGCGTTCAGTACCGCGAGACTGACATGAATTTCGTGTGCCGGCTGATGGAACAGCACGGCATCTACTACTTCTTCAAACACGAGGGCGGCAAACATACGCTGGTGTTGGCGGATTCCAAATCGTCGCATAGCCCGATCAACGGTCTTGCTACGATTCCCTATATCCCGTTAACGGGGGCCGATCGTCGAGGCGAGCAGCATATCTACGAATGGGTCTCGGAGCGCCGGTTTCGAACCGGCAAGATCGAGCTTAACGACTACAACTATCAAAAGCCCAACGCGCAGATGATCAGCGACGCCAAGGGCTCCGAGCACTACACCCGGTCGGAGATGGAGTTTTACGACTATCCAGGGAAGTTCAAGGAAAAATCCGACGGCGAGCGCTACGCGAAGATCCAGCTCCAGGCCGAGCAGGCAATGGACCGAAGGCGCCGCGGCAACGGCGACGCCGTCAACCTGTTCCCCGGTGGGTTAACGAAGCTTGAAAAGCACTCCAAGGATTCGCAGAACGTGGAATATCTCGTGGTGCGAGCCACGCACTCGTTCTCGATCGAATCTTATCGCACCGGAGGTCCGAGCGACGCCGGGCAACACGTCTATTTCGGCAGCTACGAGTTTCTGCCGAGCGATCGGCCGTTTCGAGCGCCAATGACGACGCCGAAGCCAAGGATCAATGGCATCCAGACTGCCAAGGTAGTGACCAAAGACGACAATTCGAGCGAGGAAATCGACGTCGAGTCGCTCGGCGAAATCTATGTCCGCTTTTTCTGGGATCGCAAGAAGAAGCGGTCGTGCCGGTTGCGCGTCGCCCAGGTTTGGTCCGGCAAGCGCTGGGGCGGTCAGATCATTCCGCGTGTCGGACAGGAAGTCGTTGTCGAGTTCCTGGAAGGGGATCCGGACCGGCCCCTGGTGATTGGCACCGTGTACAACGACGAATACAAGCTGCCTTACGATCTGCCGTCGAAAAAGACGATTGGCGGCTTGAAGTCGGACTCCACCAAAGGTGGCGGCGGCTTCAACGAGTGGAGCTTCGAGGACAAGAAGGGGTCCGAGAAGATCACGGTGCATGCCGAGAAGGACCATGACGTGACGGTCCGGGACACCGAGACACGGACCATCGGCGAAGCTGCATTCGGCGGCGATACCCGCAAGACCACGCTCAAGAAAGGCAATGACAAACTCGATATCGAATTGGGCGGTCAACACATCACGCTGGCCATGGACCAGTCTGTCAATGCGGGCATCAGCATCACGCTCACGGCCAGCGCCAATATCACCCTGCAGGTTGGTCCCAGCCAGATTATCCTGACCCCGGCGGGCATCGTCATCAACGCGCCGACGATCGCCATGACAGCGCAGGCCGGCATGGCGCTTGCTGCCGGCGGTCCGCTGGTCGCTCACGGCACTCCAACTCTTGTCGGCTGACGATCATGGGGCAGGTTCGATTCGGAACGGTACAGGATCTGTTTCAGGCCTATCCGTTGGCGCGCTATGATGTCGGCAGAGCCGACGCTGACAAGCCTTCGCTGGATTTCCTTCAGGAGGCCGCCGACGCGTGCAATTGGCACCCGGCCGTGTCTTATTGTGCATACCTACTTCCAAGGCGTGTGGCAATTGGCTGGGGATGTCGCTCTCTGCGGCGGATGTTCGATCATTTCGATGCCAGCGATAGCAGGTCGCTCAATATTGTGGAGACCTGGGTCCGGCAACCGGACGAGCAGTCCCGGAACAAGGCGCTGGCTGTCGGCAATGCCAACGATCCTGAGCAGCCGGCAACGTGGCTGGCGCTGGCGGCCGGCTGGTCCGGCGGAAGCGTGGTTCCCCCGGAATTTGCGCCCGTGGAAGCCAAGCCAGATCAGGCCGCACGGGCGGTGCGTACAGCACTGCTGATTGGCCTCTGCCGGCTCCCTCGTGACTTCCGGGACCAGATAATGACGTCGTGCCTGGAGGATGGTATTCAATTGGCACGCGGCGAACCGCGCCCTCCGCGCTAACGAGACGATGTGATGGTGCTTCGCTTTAATATCGAGAACGAACCGAATCTTCCGGACGGCGGACCTGTGACGTTTACGGTCACCGGCAGGCGTTCGGTCGATATTGGCCGGGACCGTCACCTCGACTGGACGCTGCCGGATCCGGCGCGGACTATTTCCGGAAAGCATTGCGAGGTGCACTTTCGCGACGGTGGCTATTGGCTGCACGACGTCTCGACCAACGGCACCTTTCTCAATGGTGCCGACCAGCGCATGCGGGGGCCGCACCGCTTGCGCGACGGCGATCGGCTCACGATCGGCCACTACATCATCGGAGTTTCGCTGGAGGATGAGGCTGGCGGGCGTATCCCAAATCAAGCGGCGCAACTGCACGAACCCTCGGTCCAGCAGCATGCGGATTACGGAGAGCTTTGGACGGCCGATCGTGACGTTCCGCCGCCGATCGATCCGCAACTGTTGAAGAAGCCACGCGAGGCGGCGCGGCCCGTCAATCCGGGGTTCCTTGATTGGGCAGCGAGCGTGCCGGCGCCGGGTGTAGACCCATTTCGATGGTCATCGCCGACGTCTACGTCCCAACCGTCCGTGCAGGACGATGACATGAACTGGGCAGCCGGTCCGGTCACCGCGCCGAAACCGCAAGTCGAGCGCCCGCAAGCCATCCCGACTCCACGCCGGCCGTCGGTTTGGATCGATGATGAACCAGTCGCTGCCCAGCCGCCAACATCGCCATCGCACCCGCAGGTCGAGACGGCGCAAGCAGCAGACGAGCGACCTGTCGCGGCCAAGCCAGTCGGTGGTACCGAGTTCGCGCGACTGGTGGCGCGCGCTGCGGGATTGCCGGAGAATTTCTTCGCCAGCAAGTCCGATGCCGAACTCGCCGAACAGCTTGGCATCATCTTGCGTATGACCGTGGACAATCTGATGGCGCTGCTGCAAGCGCGAACCCAAGCCAAGCAGCTGACCCGTAGCACCAGCCAGACCACCGTCCAAGCCCTCGAAAATAATCCGCTGAAATTCTCGCCGACCTCGGAGGAAGCGATGCGCATTCTCTTTGGGCCGCCGACACGCAGCTATCTCGATGCACAGCGCGCCTTTGCACAGGGCTTCAGTGATCTCAAGTCACATCAGTTGAGAACCTATATGGCGATGCAGCACGCTGTCCATGAGCTGATTGCGGGCATAGATCCGACGCTGATGGCGCGCGAGCTCGAGCTTCAGCGTGGCGCAAGCTCCTGGCTCGGCACGAACAAGGGCAAACTCTGGGACGAGTTCTTGACGCGCTGGAAAGCGCATCTTGGCCGCGACAACAACGCCCCGATCGAAACCTTTATGTTGCTTTTCTCGAACTATTACGACCGCGGTGATAAGCCCGGCTCAAAGTAAACTCTCGGCGACCACGAGGTTGCCTACAATTTCTAAGTGGATATAGGAATGTCTTGGTACAGCAAGGTCTTCTGGTCGGAAGGTTTGTTTCTGCGGCCGCATCATCTGCAGCAGAACGACCGCTACATCGAACACTTGCTGGAAAAGCGCGTTCGCTACACGACACCATACCCTTGGGGCTTTGCCGAGCTAGAGATCGATAGGGATCTTACCGAACAGAGCAAATTCGCGGTGCGCAGTGCGTCCGGCCTCATGCCGGACGGTACGCCGTTCGATATCCCTGCGGACAGCCCAATACCCGAATCGATCGAGGTGCCGGAGACGGCTGCAGGCCAGATCGTCTGGCTGATGATGCCGGTCGCGGCGCCAAACACCCGCGAGGTTGACGAGGACCGCACCGACAGCGCCAGTCGTTATGTTCGCACTTCGGAAACCTTCATCGACTCGACCTCGGCGCTCCGCATCGAGGAAGAGATCGACATCGCTTATCCGCGCCTGTCTTTCGAACTGCGCAAGACGAGCAAGCCCGGATACATGGGCCTGGGCATCGCGCGCATTCTGGAGGTGCGCGACAAGAACATCCTGTTCGACGACAAGTTCGTGCCGCCGATGCTGGTCTGCGCCGCGCATCCGATCATCGATGGCTGGCTCAACCGCATCATCGGCTGGGTTGAGACTAAACTCGACGAGTTGGCGCGTTACGCCGTCGATCCGTCATCCGGTGGTGGGTTGCAGAGCGTCGACTATCTGGTCCTGCAAGTGCTGAACCGTACCATTCCCGTGCTGACTCATTTCCAGCGCTCCGGCAGCGTTCACCCGGAGCGCCTGTACGAGGAATTGCTGAGGTTCGCGGGTGAACTTGCGACGTTTTCCACGGCGGAACGGCGGGCGCGCAACTATCCGGCGTACAATCACGACGATCTCGAGAACGTCTTCACACCCTTGGTGAGCGACATCCAGGACTTCTTGAGCGCGCGGCTGGGTCGGCGGGCGATCCGCCTGGAGATCATCGAGCGCGCACAGAATGCGTTCGTATCGCCGATCCGCGATCGAGCGCTATTCCGAAATGCGACTCTGGTGCTGGAAGTTGCCGCACGGCGGCCGCTTGTGGAGATCCAGAACGATTTCCCGCACCTGTTCAAGGTCGGGCCGAACACAAAGATGAACGAGATCGTGCACGCAAACCTGCCGGGCCTCACGTTGGCGCATTTGCCGACGCCGCCGCCGCATATCCGGGCCATCACGGATCACGTCTATTTCTATCTCGACCGCAAGTCACCGCTGTGGCCCGAGTTCAGTACGGCTGCGTCGATCGGAATGCATTTTTCCGGCGACTGGCCCGAGCTTGAGCTGTATCTTTGGGCTATCCTGGAAGACAGGCCATGAGCGACAAGGACAAGCCGGTCAATCCTTTCGGGCGGGGCGAACGGACGATCATCCGTCCCAACCCCGGCGGGAAGTTGCCGCCGGCGCCGATCTCTCAACCTCCGCCGGGCGGGGGGCCCGCAGCACGCCCAGCCTATTCGCCATCACCCGTACCCTCTCCCGGCACGCCGGCCCCACCACCATCCTTTTCGCCCGTTCCACAGGGCTCGAACTACGCCTCCGCGCCGGCCAGCCATCCAGCCGAGGAATGGATCTCGACACCCGCGCAAGGCCAGGTGCCGCAACCCTTGATGCCGCCAGGGCCGCCGTTGCGCGTTGACGATCTGGTCGCGCCAAATGCCAATCCGGTGATGCGCGCTGCGGGCCCGTTGCTGCAACTGCTCGGTCGGTTGCGTGTGGCGCTCATGCGAGCGTCATTCGCCAGCCTGATGGAGCAGGTCGCAGACGCGATCAAATTCTTTGAGAAGGACATCCGTTCAGCGGGCATTTCCGAGCACCAGGCCAACACAGCAAAATACATCCTGTGTGCCACTGCTGACGATATCGTGCAGCACATCCCAACCGAAGAGCGTCACGTCTGGACGCAATATTCGATGCTGAGCCGGTTCTTCGGCGAGCGTGTCGGCGGCGTCCGTTTCTTTGAGATCCTCGACCATTTGAAGGTTGATCCACTGGTCAACTATCCGGTCCTCGAACTTCAGCACGCCTGCCTTGCGCTTGGTTTTCAGGGCATCCACCGGACGTCAGGGGGCGGACTTGCGAACCTGCAACTGATCCAGCGCAACCTCTATGAATTGCTGCGCCGGGTTAGACCGAAAACGATGAGCGACCTGTCGCCCAACTGGCGCGGGCAGGCGCTGGCGGGGCGCCGGCAGCGTCTGCGTGTTCCGGTCTGGCTCGTGGCAGCCGTGGTCGCCGCGCTGCTGACCGGGTCCTATTTCGTTCTGCGGACGCTCCTCGCTGGACGGGCAGAGAATGCTGCTGAGGTGGCGCTCGCGCTCCATCCGGCCGGTCCGATCGAACTCAAGCGTCAGGTCGTTGCACCACCCCCACCGCCGCCGCCTCCGCCGCCGCCGGATCGCATTACCCAGTTGCAACGCATCCGCAATACGCTCGCGAAGGAGAACACCGCCTGCGCCATGACGGCGGACCAGACCCCCAGCTTCATCGTGATCAGGGTCTGCGACCTGGCCTTGTTTGCATCGGGCCAAGCGACCATCCTCGACGGCTTTAAGCCGATCGCTCTCCGCGTCGCAGCAACCCTCGACAAGGAGCCGGGACGGATCCGGGTCGTCGGCCATACTGACAGTTCGCCTATCCGCACAGTCCGCTTCCCGACCAATTTCGAGTTGTCGGTCGAGCGCGCCAAGGCGGTTGCCGCGGCACTGAAACCTGGCTTGAACGATGGTTCGCGCGTCGACGTCGAGGGCAAGGGAGCAGATGCGCCGATTGCCAACAACACAACGCCGGAGGGACGTGCCAAGAACCGGCGCGTCGAGATCTTTATCGAACGCAGCGAATAGGCACACACCGCCGGATCAGGTGGTTTTGCGACGGGTACGGTTAGATGCTTGCCAAGGACATTCTTCGCATCGTTCTCTACGGGGTCGGGCTCAGCTCGCTCGGAGCGGTGATCTATTTCGCCGGTCCCTTCATCGCATTCGGCGATTGGCGGCCGCTGGAGAACCATATCGTCCGGCAGATCGCTATTCTGCTGCTCACCACGGCCGTGGCAGGCATCGTTGGCCTCAATCTGTTCAAGCGGCGCAAGGGTGCCAAGGAGATTGCCGATGGTATCGCTGGTGCAGACCAGCCCGTCAGCGATGAACCAGTGCTCAAGGAGCGCATGAAGGATGCGCTCGCGACGCTGAAGACCGCCAGCGGCAACAAGTCGGGCTATCTCTACGATCTCCCCTGGTACGTCATCATCGGTCCGCCCGGCGCCGGCAAGACCACGGCGCTTGTCAATTCCGGGCTCAAATTTCCGCTCGCGCGCGGGGCAACGCCCGCGGCGATCGCAGGGGTCGGCGGTACCCGCTACTGCGATTGGTGGTTTACAGAGGAGGCGGTGCTGATCGATACCGCCGGCCGCTACACCACCCAGGACTCCAACAGCAAGGCCGACAAGGACAGCTGGCTGGCGTTCCTGGACATCCTGAAGAAAAGCCGGTCGCGCCAACCGATCAACGGCGTTCTTGTCGCCATCAGTATCGAAGACATCCTGACGCTGCCGAAGCAGGAGCTCGCACTTCATGCCGATGCCATCAGGATGCGCCTGCTCGAGCTGCATCAGAGACTCAAGGTCAGCTTCCCAGTCTACGCGCTATTTACCAAAGCGGATCTCGTTGCCGGCTTCACCGAGTATTTCGCCTATCTCGGGGAGGCCGGCCGCCGTCAAGTCTGGGGTGCCACGTTCCAGACCGCCGACAAGACCCAGAATCTGGTTGGGCAGATCCCGTTCGAGTTCGACCGTCTGCTGGAGCGCCTGAGCGAAGAGACGCTCGACCGTCTGCAGGACGAGCCGACGCCCCAGCACCGCGTGCAATTGTTCGGTTTTCCGGCACAGATGGCGCGGCTCAAGCCTCAGATCCACGATTTCCTCAACCTGATCTTCGAGCCGACGCGCTATCACGTGAACGCGAACCTGCGCGGATTCTACTTTACCTCGGGTACGCAGCAGGGCACGCCGATCGATCAATTGATCGGGTCGCTGGCGCGCACGTTCGGCGCTGAGGAAGTCGGTTCCGGATCATATTCGGGCACGGGCAAGAGCTTCTTCCTTGCCGATCTGATTTCCAAGGTCATCATCGGCGAGGCCGACTGGGTCTCGACTGACCGTGCCGCGGTGCGCCGCGCGCTGGTCCTGAAGACCGCAGCCCTGTCATTGATCGGTCTGGTCTCGATCGGGCTGATCGCAGCTTGGCTGGTGAGCTACAAGCGGAACGCCGATTTGATCGAGCAAAGCCTGCAGGCGGATAGCGAGTATGCAACCGCCGGCGCGGCACTTATCAAGCAGACGTTGATTGCCGATCATGATCTCGACAAGGTGCTGCCGCTACTCTACCGGCTTCGCAACGCCCCGGCGGGCTACGGATCGCGCGGCGAATCGGTGCCTCTGTCGGCTCGCTACGGGCTCAGTCAGCGCGCCCGGCTGCTGTCGCCCTCGAAAGCGGCCTATCACACCGCGCTTGAACGCATGTTCCGACCGCGCCTGCTGTATCGCCTGGAAGAGCAGCTCAATGCGCGCATAAACGAGCCTGCCTTCGTCTATGAGGCGCTCAAGGTCTATCTGATGATCGGTGGCCTGCAGTCGCCGGATCGCGAGCTGATCCGCTCCTGGATGCAACGTGACTGGGCGGATAATCTCTATCCTGGCGCCACCAACGCAGAAGGGCGGCGCCTGCTCGACGAGAACCTCGTGGCAATGTTCGACCTCGAGACCGAACAGCCGCCCTTGGTCGAACTCGACGGCCGGTTGATCAAGCAGGCCCAGAACTCCTTGGCGCGCCTGAGCGTGTCGCAACGAGCGTACGAGTTTCTGAAATCGGAGGCTCGCGCGTCGATCGCCGGCGACTGGATCGCCGGCCGCCATGGCGGACCCGACATGGGTGTCGTGTTCGAAACCACGACCGGGCAGCCTTTGGACGCCGTGCGGGTACCTGAGTTCTTCACGTATAACGGCTTCCATCAGAAGTTCGTCGCCCGGCTGTCCGGATTGTCTGAGCGGATGAAGCGGGAGCGATGGGTTTTGGGGGATGCCGGCCAGCAGTCGGCCATCAACCAGCAGTACGACAATCTGGCCGGCGATCTGCTCAGCATCTATTCAAACGATTTCGTGACGACCTGGCGAACGGCGCTCGGGAGCCTGCGCCTGAAGAAGCTGCTCGCCGACAAACCGAAATATGAGGTGCTTCGGGCGCTTTCGGCGCCGACCTCGCCGATGCGGCAAATTCTGGAGTCGGTGCGCGACGAGACGGTGCTGACCAAGGAACGGGCGAAGAGCGCTTCGGCGCCAGCTGCCGCATCGGCGCCAGCACTCTTCACGAATGCTCAGGACGGACCGCCTGGCACGATGATCGAAGCACAGTTCAAGCCTTACCACGCAGCGCTCGAAGGCGAGAGCACCCGCCGGCCAATCGACTCGACCGTCGCGAACCTGAACGACATCGCGCAGAACCTGACGCTGATCATCGAGAATCCCCAACTGACCGCACAAGCCACAGCTGCGCTCCAGAACCAGGTCGCAGCGCTCCGCAACAACGCCTCGCGCATGCCGCCGCCATTCTCCGATATGTTGCGAGCAGCAGCCGCGGAGTTCGAAGGTAGCATCGCTGCTTCAACCGCCGGACAAATCCTGCAAACGTTGCGCGATCAGGTCACGCCGGTCTGCCAACAGACCGTGACTAATCGCTACCCGTTTATCCGCGGCAGCGGCCAGGAAGTTCCGCTCGCGGATTTTGCCAAATTGTTCAGTCCGAATGGCGTTATGGACAGGTTCTTCACCCAGTACCTGGCACCTTATGCCGACACGTCGCGGTCGGACTGGGCTTGGCGAAAGGAGAGCCCCGTTGGTCGGTCGTTCTCGCCCGAGACGCTCAAACAATTCCAGAATGCGGCTTATATCCGGGATGCGTTCTTCCAGACGGGCGGCGGTGTGCCCGCCGTTTCATTCGCGATCCGACCCCCTGGGGCACCGGGACCAGGCGTGACAGTTAAGACCGAGATCGGTGGCACCACAATTGCGAGCCCAACCATTGCCGGATCGGCCCCTCCGTCCTTGTTCGGCGGGCCGCAACCTACGCCACCGCCACAGCCGCAGACCAACTCGCCGACTACTATCCTATGGCCGGGCCCAGCGCCGCGAACGGCAATTTCAGTCAGTAACGATACCGGCCCGCCATCCGTACTTGAGCGCATTGGTCCCTGGTCGTTGTTTCGGATGTTGGAGGCGGGCTCGTTAGTGGTGAAAGCGGAAACGGCCAGCGCGAGTTTCATCGTCGCCGGGCGCGAGCTCAACTATCAAATTTCGACCGGATCGTTGCGCAACCCGCTGAACCTGTCAGTGCTGCGCGAGTTTCGTTGCCCGACCGGGATATGACCATGCGTTGCGGGATATTCGGCAAAATCGGTGCGAAGCGCGATTTCATCGCGATCGCGACCCCGCGCAGCTTCCTGGAAGCCTGGGAGCCGTGGGTACAGGCTGCGCTGTCAGCAAGTCGCCACCAGCTTGGCCCAGGATGGCAACAGGCCTTTCTGACCGCGCCGGTCTGGCGGTTTTGGCTCGGCGCCGCGATCTGCGGCACGACAGTGGCGGGTGCGATCATGCCCTCGCTCGATGGGGTGGGGCGATACTATCCCTTGACCCTGCATGCGGTGACCGGCGAGGCCGTCTCGCTGCCGCCGCCGAGCATTGATCCGCAGGACGAATGGTTCGGGCAAGTGGAGGCGTTCCTGCTTTCGACCCTGGATCGGGCCGCAACCTTCGAGCAGATCTCCGATGCATTGGATCGGCTTTCGGTGCCACGACTGCAGGAGACCATCACCGGCGATCCGCCGGTCACGTCGCTTGGTACTGCGGCAATGGGGAGGGCTTCGGCGGTCGAAGCCTTCGCGGCGTCGTTTGCAGCACTTTGCGCTGCCAACCCACAGGTCTACGCCGCGGCTAGCTTCTGGTGGACCGCCGGAGGGGAAGGCTTCCCGCCAATGGCGCTGAGTTGTCGCGGATTGCCAGATCCGTTCCACTACGTCACGCTGCTGACCGGTGATCTCGGACCCGCGGCATCCGGGAATGGATGACGCGCGATGGTGCATATTCCGTCCTTGTTCGATGTTGGCAGCGTCACCCATGCCGGACGCGTGCGGGAGCGGAACGAGGATTCATGTTTGGTACGAACCGACGTTGGTCTGTGGGCGGTCGCCGACGGCATGGGGGGGCACGAGGCCGGTGATCTCGCCAGTCGCATCGTAGTGCAGTCGCTCGACGCTATCGCTACACCAGAATCAGCCGCAGACCTGCTGGCGGAATGCGAGGAGCGGCTTTTCAGCGCAAACCAGCAGATACTGGCGCTTAGTCATGAACGACAGGGTGCCACCGTCGGGACCACAGCGGCGGTTCTGCTCGTTCGCGATAACTACTATGCCTGCATATGGGCGGGTGACAGCCGGGTCTACCTTATTAGTCGCGGCGCAATTCGCCAGGTCTCGCATGATCACAGCGAACTGGAGGAGCTGATCGCAAAAGGTGCGCTGTCGCGCGAAGACGTGAATGATTGGCCGAGCAATGCCATTACGCGTGCCGTCGGTGTCGCCGATGATCCGGAATTCGAGGTGGTGACAGGCCCGGCCGAGCCAGAAGATATCTTCGTGATCTGCAGCGATGGCCTGACCAGGCACGTGCAGGACGACGAGATCCTGCAGCACGCGGCTACGCGACGCGCCCAGGCGGCTTGCGATGACATGCTCGCGCTGGCTCTTGATCGTGGCGGGCTTGACAATTTGACGATTGTGATCGTGCGACTACTGACGCCACGATCTCAGGGGACGACAAGATCTCCGCTCAATCGGGAGCCGCAACCATGAGTCCGAGCGATCCGTTCCGATCGTCCTATCACGGCGTGCCGCCCGGCACCCGTCTCAATGGCATTTACGAGGTCGAAGCGGTGATCGGCGCGGGCGGCATGGGTGAGGTCTACAAATGCCGTGAGATCCAGACTGGATCGCCTATTGCGGTGAAAATGCTACTGCCCGACGTGGTTGATAACGAGGCCGCGCTCGCGCTGTTCCGTCGAGAGGCCGCGGCACTCCACAATCTTCCGCACGACGCGATCGTTCGCTACTTCCTGTTTACCGTCGAGCCGGTGCTGCAGCGACCTTATCTCGCGATGGAGTTCGTGAATGGCCGCTCGCTCTCGAACATGCTCGATGATGGGCCGTTGACCTTCGAGGCGCTGATCCGGCTGAGGCAGCGTGTCGCATTGGGACTGGAGGCCGCACATGAGCACGGCATCATCCATCGCGACGTGTCTCCGGACAACATCATCATTCCGCTCGACGACGTCAGTCGGGCCAAGATCATCGACTTCGGCATCGCTCGGTCGACCCAAATGGGCGACAAAACCATCATCGGCTCGGGCTTCGCCGGCAAGGACAACTACGCATCGCCGGAGCAAGTAGGGTTGTACGGCAATGACGTGACTGCGAAATCCGATGTCTACAGCCTCGGTCTTGTGCTGTTCCATGCGCTGACCGGACAGAAACTCGACATGGGCGGCAGCCAATTTCAACTGGTGGAGAAGCGCCGGCGTGTGCCCGATCTCGGTGGTGTGGATATGCGCATCCGACCTTTGCTGGAGCGGATGCTGCAGCCTGATCCGGCATTGCGCCCCACTATGGGGGAGGTCGCCAGCTGGACGCCAACCGGTTCCGCCCAGACGCCGGCCGCGCCGTTATATGGCTTCGATCCGCTGCGGCGGCCGGAAAGCGCGTCGCCGGCGCCGCAGGACAGGATGCCGGAGATCGCGCGGAGTCCGCGCCGCCTCTGGCTGGGGGCGGGCGCCGCGGCATTGTTGCTGCTGGTCGGCGGTGGTGGATATGCCTTCTACAAGCTGGTTTGGTCAGCGCCAGGCACCGCGGTCTTGTCGCCACCCCCGAAACTCGCCGGAGCAATGGCGCCGCCGAAGGTCGAGCCCGCTGGACCACAGCCCGGACGCCAAGAGCCGGAGAAGTTGCCCGCGCAGCCGACGGCGACGCAGTCTCCGGCACTCGATGGGCCAGGGCGCGCCGAGCGCATCCGCAAATACGTGGCCCAATATTCCGGCGGTGACTGCTTCTTCGTGTTGCCGATTGCCGTGAGCCCAAATGCCGCTGTCATCGAAGGGTTCGGTGCCTCGACCGTCCCATTCGACACGTTCGACAAGGCGTTTCGGCGTGAGCAGGGTTTCGAGGCTTCGATCGGCGTCAGGCAAGTGACCCAGGCGCAATGCCCAGCCGTCAAGTTCTTGAGTCAGGTCGGGAGCGATCAGGCGCGAATGCCACGCATCACCTTGTCAGCGACAGAGCTGAAGGGCGGTGAAACCCTCAATGGGACCATCGAGAACTTTGCCAACCGCGTGGTGGAGCTCCTGATGGTATCTGATCGCGGCGAAGTTCAGAGCCTGTCTTATCTTCTGAAGCCGGGCATCGACTCACTTTCGTTTACGCTCCCGACAGCGCGCGCGAGCGGTCCGCAACTGCTATTGGTCGTGGCGGTCCCGCAGGTTCTCGACTCGTTGCGCCAGCCGCGACCGATCGCCGCCGACACGTTCTTCCTGCAGGCGCTAAGCGAGGCTCAGCGCAATAAGATGACCGTCATCGCGGCCGTGCGCTACGTGCTGCTCACCAATTGACCGGCACGCTCAGAATGTTCCGATCACCAGAATTTTTAGGTCGGCATCCGGCTTGAAGTCGCTTGCCGTATATTCAAGCGTGTTTCCAGTAGCGGACGATGCCTTTAGCCGCCCAGGACAGAAGCTCACCAAGCGGTCGCTGCCGCCTGGGTCGATAGTCAGCTTGAATGACCGGATCGGCCCAGCCCAATTCGCGCCGGTCTTGAGCACGTACGATATGCGCCGCTCCTGGAGATTTGCGCCGTTGGTCTGGTTATTGCCCGTGCGCTTGTCGAGCTCGGCAAGGAACGTATCCTGGATGCAGTATTCTTTCCGGTAACGCGCAACTTCCTGACCGAGTGCGCTGCTGCGGCGCAGGCTCGAGCGCAGAATGGTGTCAGGACTGGAGCCGACGCTCGGCCGGTACTGGTGTTCGACCGTGACGCTGCGCACGGGCGGAAACAACTGCTGGCGCACAGCCGAGGTCTTGACGGTCCACCCCGGCGCATATTGCTGGCGACCGTTGTCGCTCATTCCGGCAGGCATCAGAAGTCCGTCGTCCACAAGCCGGGTCCGGGTCGCCGCGGGCAGGTCGGTCACCCGGATCTCGCGGCCACCAATCGGCAGCAGCGGCAACTTGAGTTCGCGGAGCAGGGCACTGACATCCCTGTTGCCAACCATGGCGCGCTGATCGACGGTCAGCGGCGCCGGGTTGCCATCGACCTTGGTCTCGAATTCGACGAAGTTGATCGGATCACTTGACGGCAATGCAACATTCTCAGCCTCCGACAGGTCGATGTCGGGCAGCGGAAAGGCAACATTAAGCGTGACCGGCTTGGCGGTGAGGTTCGCGAATTGGTAGCGAACGCTGATTCTGTCGAGCGTGATACGAAGGTTCTCGCTCTCCATGGCCACGTCATTGGTGCGTACGAACTGGAGCCCACCGATCGACAATTCCGCAGCCGAGTCGTTGGCGCGTGCCGGCCAGCCTGTCGCAACGAGCAGCGCGACCATCAGGGCCGGTATAAGGAACGACAGTCGGGCGGAGGGTTCGTTCGGCAAGCTAGTCTGTATGCGGCGTCGCAGCATTTGCCGGCTCCATCCGATGCGGGTCAATCGATCGGTTGATAAAGATCGCCCCATTCGGGCTTCCAGACCCCGTCTGGATCGCACACCACGAGCGCGAGCTTGACGTCGTTAGCCAGCCGGATCGCGCCGCGAAAAGCATCCTGAGCCGGCAATTGCGCGCTGACTTGGTCGGTGGTCAGCCGCCCTTGGCTCGCGGCGGCAGGCAGCACGATCGCTCCGGAGGCACCGTCACTGTCGCGTTTCAGGAGCAGCGTGACCGCGTCGGGCTGGACTTCGTTCACTTGCTCAAATCTATTCCGGGCCATGGTTTTCCTCGGCAAGCTGAAGAAATTTCGGACTATCACCGTCCAGTGATAGAATTGAACGCGATTGAGATTGCTCACCACTAATTGACGCGCGGCATCAACGGCATCTCGGATTAGTCGATCCGACGCGGCGATCGGTTCGGGGTACATTGAGGCGAATATGCTTCGTCCAAAACATTGGATCTGGGTCTTCGTCGTTAGCGCGGGCATTTTCGGAACCAAGGCGCACGCCGACGATACTGTCGTACGCAGCTTTACCGGCGGTTCGGCTGCTTCCATGGTCGGCATAGTCCCGGCCAGCGAGGACGTGGAACTCGCGGGACCGCAAGCACTCAGCGCCGACGGGAAGGGCAACCTGTTTTTGCTCGATCAGATCAACGGTCGCATCATCCAGTTTGACCCGAAACAGCCAAACTCCGATCCCAACGTCCTCAAGATGCCGAAAGACGTCCAGCCGACCGATCTCGTCGTCCATGACGACGACATAATGGTTTGGGACGGTGGCGTACGGACGCTGAAGGCGGCGCCGGGGCAATCCACGCGCGGACTCGGCGGTGACGTGATCCAGCTTGAGGAGGTCTCGAGCCGTGGGGCAGACGACCAGGTTGCCGTCTCCGCTTTCGCCCAGATGGGATCGCAGGCACCCGGCAGCGCGGCGGACCTGCTCGATCAGAACACCCGCGCGGCCATCATCAGGACGACCCGGCAGCCTGACCGGCAATACGTGGCTTCTCGAAGCAAGGGCTCGGTGATCGCCGACATCATTCCGGACAAGGGCAATGCCAGCGTCCGGGTCGAGATCCAGACCATGGTCACCAACGAAACCATCGGCCAACTCGGCCTGCGCGTGCGCAACCAGCTCGGCACGGTGGAGTTTCTCGAGATCGACAACAGCGACCGCTTCTACGTGCTGGCCGAGGACGTTCCGCCATCAGGAAAGAACGCCTCCACGTTCGTCGCACGCTATGCGGCGAACGGGCGTCTCGAGGGAATCTATGAGCTTCCTCTGGAAAATACGCCGCTGACCAGACGGTTCGTCACGGTGTCGGGCAGTGGCGATGTCTATTTCCTGCGAACCAAGCCGGACGGTATCGAAGTGATTGGCGTCGGGTTCCGACCTCTGACCAATGCCTCGATTATCGACGTGCGGCCGTCGCGAACGACGACGGCGCCGGCACCACAATCCGGCGTCAAATTTGACGCTTCGGCCGCCGTGAGGCCGTCCAATCGCCAGCAGGCGATCGAGACCGCGTTTGCGTTCGAGGGTATCCAGTGGAAGCTGACGCAGGCGAACTACGGCAACGATCCCGACAGCCAATGCAGCGGCTTCAGCCGTGTTCGTCGGCCGTGGTATCTGCAGGGAAAAGTGAACCAGGAGGTGCGCGGCGTACCGTATTGCTGGGGCTGCCACGGTTCGCTCGCGAACTTCCGGCAGCGGATCGAGAGCGGAACGCTGGCTGGCAATGTGTGCACCCGCAATGCGCCACGGCCCGATGTGGCGGGCGTCGACTGTTCGGCATTCGTCAGCGCCGCGTGGGGGCTCTCCGTCCACTATACGACTGCAGCTATCCCCGCGATCGCTGCGCCCGTGGCAAATCCTTGGGACCTGAGGCCCGGCGATGCGCTGAACAAGCCAGGCTCGCACGTGATGCTGTTCCTGCGGTTCACGCCTGATCGCAAGGCCGAGGTGATGGAATCCTCGACCGGTGGCTGCAACGGCCGCGTCTGTCGCAACGTCTATCCCTTGGCGAGCTTGCTCGCGCGCGGCTATGTTCCGGTCCGCTTTCGGGCGTTCGCGGATGATCAGACGACGGTTTCAGCGGGCGCCTATCAGGAGCAGACTGAACAACCGCCGGCGGGCCGCAAAACGGCAGGCAAAAGGCGCTGAACCCAGTGTGTCGCCAGAGCTACAAAATGGGTAGGCATGATGTCGAGGTGGATCACGATGCGGATGCCCAGAGGACTTGACTGCGGGATAGGGCGGCTGTGCGCCACCATCGGGCTCGCCGCGTTGATCGGACTGACAATCCCGCGGGCGCATGCGGCAGGAGATTTGTCGCTCAGCAATCCAGATGGGGCGGCGGTGCGTGCGCTCGTGATCGGGATCGACGACTACCAGCACGTGCGCAAATTGAAGGGTGCGGTCGCTGACGCTACGGACATCGTGACCAGCCTTAAATCCATGGGGGTTGGCGACGTCGTCGAACTGACTAACGCGCAGGCCGACAGGGCAGGCGTCCTGCGCGAGATCAGTGCACTGGTGGAGCGGACCAAGAACAACGACCTCATCTTTCTGTCGATCGCCGGCCATGGCACCCAGGAGCCGGAGCGCGTCAAGGGCGCGGAGCCGGACGGGATGGAGAACGTGTTCCTGCTGCCAGGCTTTGAAACCACGCCAACCGGGTCCGTTGAGCGGGTTCTGGGCAGCGAGTTCAACCATTTCATACGGCAGTTCGAGCTGCGCGGAGCGAGGGTGATCTTCGTGGCTGACACCTGCCACGGTGGCGGTATGGTGCGCGACATCGATCCGCGTGCCGCTGAGATGAGCTTCCGGCAGGTCCCGCGCTACACGTTGCTGGTCGACGAACTGAAGCCGGTGTCGGACAGCAACGATCCGAAGTCTGAACTTGACCTTGACCACACGGCGTTTCTGGCCGCGGTGGACCGCTACACCAAAGCGCCGGAAGTCCGCATTCCTGGCATCGATGGCCTACGCGGGGCTCTCAGCTATGCGGTCGCGCGTGCGGTCGAAGGTAGCGCGGACATCAATCACGATGGGAAGGTGACGCTTAAGGAGCTTTTCAGCAACGTTCGGCAGGTGGTCTATCAGCTCTCGGACCAGCGCCAGAACATCGTGACTGTATCATCGCCAGCTCAGACGCCGGATACCGACGTCGCCTTCGGATTGACGCGCGGTGTCGTGCTGATTCAGGGGCCGGCCGCGAGAGCGGCCTCGGGTCAGGCCGGAGCCGGGGTGCCCGTCGATGGACAGGCGCCCGCACCGTCGGCTGTCACGGCCAAGGCTCCAACCATTCCGACCCTTGCGGGGGCGGCCAAGGAACTTCCGATCGCCGGCGCGCCGGGGCCTCTACGCCTCGTTGCACCAATCCGGCTGGCGGCGCTGGACGGCAAGACTAGCTATTTTGTCAGCGTGAAGCCAAAAGATGTTTCCGTGCAGGCTGTTCAACCGACGGACAATCCCGACCTGATATGGGATCCTGTGTCGCACGACGTGATCGCTTGGGGTGATGTGGTCGCCTACGGGATGGACGTTGCCAGCCTGCCGACGGTGATTGATAGGACTGCGGCAATTCGTGAACTCAAGCGCATTGCGACACGGTCGCCGCAGGTGATGCGTATTTGGCCAGACGATCGCCAACAACGTGCTGGCCAGACCATCGAAGTTGACTTGTCTGATGTGGCATCAAGGGCGGTGCTGCTGTTCAATGTGTCCGGCGATGGCACCATCCAATTGTTGTATCCGGTGGGTGCTGATGCGGCGTTGGCCAGATCGGCGAGTTTGCGCCTACCGCTCAGGGTCGGCGAGCCGTTCGGTGCGGAACAGATCGTTGCGGTGACTTCGCAGCAACGCATGGTCGAGCTTGAGACAGCCCTAGTGCAGTTCAACCGGCGTCGCGCCTCGGGGCAGGTGATCAAGAGTCTCGAGCGTTACTTGCCCGCGGACGCGCGAATCGCCTCGATCGGCTTCTTCAGTGCTCCCTGACTCTTAGGGGAGCACGCCATGCCGTCATCGCAGTCGATCCGCCGCAAGCGAGCATGGTTCGCATTCCTGCTGCTACAGGCGGGCAGCGGACCTGCGTCCGCAGCACCGTTGCCGACGGGGGCGTTGCATATCGGCACGACGTACGTACCTTGGCTTTGGCCCGCACAAGCGGTGCGCAGGCAGACCAATACCGCGAGTGTGTCCCTTCAGATCCTGCCGAGCCAGACCGTCAACGTCGGCGCCAAGGTCTCGTTCGGCGTCACCGCCAGGAGGCCTGGATATCTCATTCTGGTTGACGTCGACTCGGAAGGGCGGATGTCCCAGATCTTTCCGACCCCCGAGCTATTGGCGCAGTCGAACGAACGCGACATTAATCTCGTCAAGCCGGGTGTCGAATTTGTCGTCCCTGCTCCGGCGGCGCGGCAGCGTGGTTTTGAATATGTCGTCGCACCGCCGACGGGGTCCGCAATGATGATCGCCATCCTGAGCGAGCTGCGCGTGCAATTGCTCGATTTGCCGGACATGCCTCGCAAGCTGGAAGGTCAGGCGGACGCGTTGAGCTACCTATCGGCCTGGACCAGTGAGCTGCGCGTGCCGGACAACAGCAGCGGAAAGCTCGTGACGAACAATTGGTCGTTCGACGTCAAATCCTATTCCATCAAGTGAGTCCTGTGAGGCTTGGGGCTATAGCTTGCTCAGTCGGCTGAAGAAGCCACCGCGGGCGATCATGTAATGAATGTCCTTTGGAAAGGGAAAAGCACTGCGAATGTTGGAAATCGCGTGCTGGAGGAATTCCCCGTCCAGCGGCGCAGGCTTATGCCGCGGTTGGTCCGCGACCTGCGGTATCATGAAGCGATCCACGAAAGCCGCGTCAAGATCGTTGACCCTGACCATCTGTCCAAATGCCGGGAACAGGTCGTAATGACCCAAGCTTACGTTGAGATTCTTGAGGGCAGGGCGCTGAGGCTGGGTTTGATTGCCATCGGCCGTCGCCAGCCCGCGCCCGATCAGGTCCAGCTTCACCGATTGCGGGAGAGTTGACGGACCATACACGATCTCGAGGGCGTGGCCGCTCTGCCCAGATAGCCACTGGTACCAAAAGGTCGCATCGTCGGGCCGCGCATTGGCACCGTAAAGGCAATCAAATCCCCAACAAGCCGTCAGCTTCCCCTGATACTTTCCGAGGCTCCCGACGAGATTGCGCATGCCGTTACCACCGCCGGAGTGGCATGCGATGATGAGCTTGCCGATCTGGAGCTGAGGAATGGACGTCGAGGAGATACCCAGGAACCTGGCCAGAGCTCCAAGGATCTCCTCGAGATAGCGTTCACCCCAGTTCGCGGTGGCCAGGTCGGACACGCTGTAGTTTCCGGCAAAGGTGTTGCCCACAGCGTATTCGTAGCCCAGGAACGGCGCGATGAGCACCACGTCCTTGCCGGAATCCCGCACCTGTTCGCGCAGCCGCGCTGGATCGTTGTGGAAAAGGAATTCATGGTTTTTGACGTAGAAGCCGTGAAGCCAGATCACGACATCGAATTTGGTGGCGGCTGTTGGGTGCTTTGGCGGAAGATAAACCGCCGTTGGTTTCATGCCGGGCGCCTGCCGCTTCGTGAAGAGCGTCACCCCAGGAAAGGCGTTGGCGTCCTTTTGCTCAAGCTCACACGCAACCACGCAGGTCGCTCCGATTCGGCCACATCAGGCTTGGCACTTGGTCGACCTGACGTTAGCTCGGCCACTCGTCATGCTTGCGATCCCAAATCCACCGGGCCTCGCACCGTGGCAACTCGGCGCCGTGCCAGCGCGCAGTTGTGTAGGAGCGGTGAGGCTAGTGGCATACCTCGACATTGGCCTCGTTGCCTGGCCCGCCACCGCCGCGATATTCGAGATGGCAGCCGCGCTGGACCGGACGGCAGCTGCTGGCGTTGCATATGATCTGAGGACTGACCGTCGCATGGCCCACCGCAGCGCCATAGCCGCCTGCGCTCGCCTGCGCCCGCTGACGCAATGGCCGATCCTGCCGCTGACTGTCATTGCTCTTGGCGGCATTGGCGGGCCTGGCGCGCTGTTTCTCGCATTCATTGTCGTCGTTGAGGAACGAGCCCCTTGCACAGGAGATTCTGCTGCAGTGGTCGCCGTCAGCCTTGTAGCCATGATCACAGATCAGGGGACAGACCCGGGACGGCTTGAGCTTGATTGCGTCAAGCGCGTCGAGACTTGCGAGCTTGGCGTCAAATTTGGTTCCGGCGTGCTGGTTGAAGAGAGCCAAGGAGCGCTGGGAGGCCGCATTCCATCGGCCATCTACGCTACCGGTGAAGCAGCCGACGCGGTTCAATTCGCTTTGTACGGATTTGGTAATATCGGCTTTTGCGATATCGGTCTGGCGCGGCTCGGCGCTGAGTGCGGCAAGCTTTGGCGGCGTATTGTCGTCAGCCAGCGCAGCGACTGTAGGATTGTCCGCGAAGGCACTCCCAACAGCCGGCTTATTCCCGGAGAGAGCCGCAACGATTGTAGATTCGGACGCAATTCGTTTCCGTTCTGCCTCGGTGGCCTGCTCCTGCGCGGCCTGTTTCGCCTTCTCGGCGGCAATTCGGGCGTCTTCCGCAGCCTTCAGATCCGCGGCCGCCTTCTCTTGGTCGGCACGCTGGGCGCCCTGCGACATCAGCCGAGTTTTCTGCTGTTCCGCCTGCTGCGCCTTCGCTGTTGCCGCGACGCGTGCGTCCTCAGCATCGAGCTGATTAAGCTGCAGCTTGGCAAGATTTGCGTAGTATCCGTCCGGATGCTGGTTCAGGAACGCGTCCAGAGCGGGCTTGTTGCGTAGTTGCAAGGCCAATTCGTAATCACGACGAATTTCTGCCTGGGGGTTGGCTGCTTGCACCGGCTCATCAGCCTTGGCAGCGGGAACAAGTGCAACGTCTTCGCCGCCCAGCGAGCCGTAGACATAGGGCTCCTGTCGGTTGCCGGTGGCTTGCAAGACATCATCGCGGACGAAGCCGAAGGCCCTACGCAAGTCGAGCCCCGGCTTTGCGATGTACTTTACGAGAGCCGTCGCATACGGACTATTCTTGCTGTTGCCATCGAGTGCGGTTAGTCCGGCTTTCGCGGCAAACGCGATCAGCGTGTTGGAGACGGCGGGTTCGACCCTGGCCAGCCCGCGGCTGATTGATCGAGAGGCAACTGTACGCTTCATCGAATCGGCAAACGGATTGTTGCGGCACGCGTCGACGATCACCACGCGCAACTGTCTCGCAGGCTCGATTGCCAGCAGGACGCGGTCGAGTGAGAATGCTTCGTCATAAATATCAGTGTCACGTTCGAGTCTGGCGTCGGTCGGGATCAGATAGTTTGTCCCGTCGATCTCGATGCCGTGGCCAGCATAGTACACCAGGGCTATGTCCGCATTGCGCGCCTGATCGGCGAATTCTCTCAGGGCCCGCCGCATATCGGTCGCGGCGAGGTTGAGCCTTGAGTCAACCACATCGAAACCTGCGCCCTTCAAGGTTTCAGTGATGGCGGCAGCGTCGTTGGCCGGGTTTGGGAGCAGAGGGGCATTCTGATAGTTGGCATTGCCAACCACCAAAGCCACGCGCTTTGTCGCCCAGGCTGGCTGGGCTGCCAGTAACAGCGAAGCGGCAAGAAGAAGCAAAACTCGAAGGTGCCTGTATAACCTCATGGCGAACACCCAACCTATGCTCATCGAATGATAACGTCGCGAAGATGGCCGCGTAAGGCATGATTACTGAATTCACACGCCACTGGCCGCTGGCCTATCTCCGTACAGTACCAGTTTCGAGCCCGATCCATTCCTATGTGTTGTCTGGCACTGCGCTCGCGTTCAAACGGCACGGAAGAAATCGCGGGCCGGCGCTGTGTGCCGTTTCATGTGGATGATGGGCACCCGCCAGTATCGATGTCTCGCGCTGGCGAATTAAGCTTTTGAAATTATAGGATTATTGCACTTAAGGCGTGTTCGCGGCAGCGCAGCAGAGCCTCTGGCTTGGTTCAAACGAAGATTCCGCGGTCGGCAGATCGAGGGGACGTGAAGTCCAGGACGCCGGCTTGCGGGTCAATCTCTCGATTACAGCTTGCGCGGAGGTCAGGAGCCCGTCAGTTCGGCTTTCCATGTTCCCCGGTGCTCGATCTTCAGGTTCCTGCCGGACGCTCGCCCCGGAAACTGCTCCTTCGCAATGCGGGAACCAGTCTCCGAGTCGCGAAGGCGGGCCTTTGGTCTACCAGTCGATCGCGTCGGTGGCCGCTACCGGAAGTCGTCAGTGCGCAAGTCGCCAGCCGACTTAATCAGAAAGCCCTGAATATAAGCCGCTCTATTTCGAACGATAGCGTACGGAGATACAATCGCAATTCCGAACTTTGGAGAAGTTGATGCCCATTCCGTTGAGGATTTACATCACGCCATTTGCCGAGAGAGGGAGCGTTGAGCCCGGGCAATGGAGCAGCGAGACAGCCAAGAAGGCGCTCGACGTGGTCAATACGATCTGGTCAAAGGCCAAGATCGCGTTCGTGATCAGCGATTGCTTGATGGAGAAGCCGCTCGACATGGCAAAGAGCGCGCGCAGCAATGACCAGCGATTGCTGGGTGTTCTTGCCTCTCGGCACGATCCGGACAATGCCGTCCACATCTACCTCGTCAATTCGATTGAAAATCTGGCCGCCGGTGGAAGCTCATACCCCAATAGCCAACCGGAGCCGGCAAGCTTCGTCCAATGGTATGGCAATGACCACGCCAATGGACGCGCCTGGGCTCACGAGCTCGGCCATCTAATGAGCCTCGATCACGTCGAGATCGACTATTCCAATGAGAAGCAGGCGGCGCGGCGTGTCAAGAACCTCATGACGATAGGATTGAGCGTCGGTTCTGACCTGACGGGCCAGCAGATTGATGCAGCCAAGGGTTCAAAGCTGGTCAAGCGATTTGGCGGATAAGTCCGTGGCCGGCCGCAGAATTTGTCAGCTCCGTCGTTCTGCACGTTGCGCGCCTTCGTTCCTATTCGCGAGATCCTCGTCGCTCCAATCCAGGCGTTCGGCGCAAGAGTCCATGATTGCGATCACGCTGGTAACCACTTCTCCCGCTTTGGGAAAAGCCATCCGCAATTAATATGCAAATGACCCCAACGATGAGATCACCAACGACCATGTCAAGTGCTTCCGGGATATTGCAGCTGCGCCAGACGACGCTTACCGTTTCGCTCTATTTTTGATGGGCGATCAGGCAGACGCAGAACAAGCCGGCAAACGTACTATCCAGATGCACTGCCGATTTAACGTGGTTGGGTAGCGGCCCTCCAAGTCTAGGGCGATCGCGCAAAGTCGTCGTGCTGTACGAATTCCAGGGCCCGTCCTATCGCGACTCTCTTATATCGTAGCTGCTCCGATCGCGACAGTGATGTCGCGTATTGCACAAGCGCATACTCCTTCGGTGCCAGATCGAAATGGGAGCAAGATCACAACCTTCGTTGCAGCTGTCGATTTGAACTTCTCTTTTCCTGCCTGCACTAAAACAAGGTGGTCCTGCGGCCGTCCGGACGATCACCGACGAGTTCCTATTTGTCGATTGCAGGTCGAAGAGAATGTTCCACAAAACCGGTCCGGGCAAGGTTGACGTCGATCTGGATTTTTCGGGAGTGGGGGTTTTGCACGCGCGGCTTTGGAATTTCGATTTCGATGACTTTGCCGGCTACCAGTTTCGGGGCTTGAAGACAGAGCACTTCGAATTTCTCAAGAACAAGGTGGTTCCCCTGGTGGAGCACGACGCTGGTCAGATCTGGATGACGGGATCCGCGAGCCGGATCGGTACGGCTGATTGGAATATGACGACATCAGCCAACCGCGTCATTACGGTCGCGCGGTCTCTGTCAGAGATGGGCATCCGCCCGGAGCAAATGCAGACGCACGCCATCGGCAATACGCAGACGGCAAATCACAGGCTGGACGAAGACAACGATAGATCAGTGGTCCTTTGGGTTCTGCCTAAGGTCTATTTCGAACCGATCATAAAGCCAGACTTGCCCCGACCCGTTCCGCCGAAGCCAAAGGTCAGTCGAAATTTCAAGATAGCCATGCTGCTTGAGGTCGACGGTTCGATCTCGTTTGCAGCGAGAGCGGCCATCAAGCGCATCGTCAAGGGCAGGGCCGGAGCCGGGATTGCGTTTGCCAGCGCGTTGTTCTCCATATGGGACACGGAAAACAATTTGAAGTGCACCTACGTCTATGCGGCGGTCGGCCTAGGCTTCGGCTTGACCCTTCCGAAGACCGGCGGCAGATCGGGGACTCTGCATGGCCCCTGGAATTCGTTTACGACCGAAAAGCCCATCTCCTGTTCGCAGTTCGGCAAGTCAATGCGCTTTACGACTATCGGGATAGGGGACTTAAGCAAGAACTGGATCTTGCTGGAAACGCCCAGAGGAGTGAAGGACGTCTACTTGAGCATCAGCACGGGCACGACCATCGGCGGCGGCGCGTCGACCTACCCAGCCCATTTGAGCGCTTTCGTCCCGCTAGAGCGACCGAAGCCGTTTGGCGGGCCTTGAGTGAATCGGCTCATCATAATCTTTAGCCGGCGTCGGCGAGGGGAGCTCCGGGTTGACCCGCCGTGGTGATCTTAATGGGTCAAAAAACGCCGAAAATGTCAGAATAGCCTTTGAAGACACTACAGTATTTCGAGACTTCCAAGCTGAATACGAGGGTTCGATTCCCTTCACCCGCTCCATCCCAACAATTGATGCATCGTAAGCGCGAATTTCCCTGCACCTTTTGCTTTTGAGTGCTCTGATGCATGAGGTGTCCACCAAAATAGGTGGACACCTTGTGATGGCAGACGATGATCAGAAACTGCGGGTCAGGCTTGTTGGTCGGAACGGTCGCCGGCGCTACGAGGCGGCATCGAAGGAGC
>NZ_JADPJC010000018.1:0-3260 GCF_023073215.1 Bradyrhizobium sp. 35 | reverse complement strand
TCATGGATGATCTGTTGCGGGAGTTTTTGACGGAAACCAGCGAGAGCCTGGACACCGTGGACAATCAGCTGGTGAAGTTCGAACAGGAGCCGAACAACGCCAAGATCCTGGATAACATTTTCCGGCTGGTCCACACCATCAAGGGCACGTGCGGCTTCCTCGGATTGCCGCGACTGGAAGCGCAGGCGCATGCCGGCGAGACGCTGATGGGCAAATTCCGTGACGGCATGCCGGTGACGGGGCAGGCGGTGACGGTGATCCTGTCCTCGATCGACCGCATCAAGGAAATTCTGGCCGGGCTGGAGGCGACCGAAGCCGAGCCCGAGGGCACCGACCGCGATCTCATCGACAAGCTGGAAGCGATGGTCGAGCAGGGCATGGCCGCCATGGCGGCCGGCGCTGCTGCTGCTGCCGTTGCCGAAGCGCCGCCGCTGGTGCCGGACGCGCCTGTCGCCGTCGAAGCCGCGCCGACCTCCGGCGTGCTGGCCGACCAGAGCCTGGAGCGTCCGCTGCGTCCGGGCGAAGTCTCGCTCGACGAGCTCGAGCGTGCCTTCCGCGAGACCGCGATCGAAGTGCCGGTCCCGGTTGCCAAGGCCGAAGTCAAGGCGGAGCCTCCGCCTGCCGCTGAAGCCCCGGTGCCTGTTGCCAAGGAAGCCGCGAAGGAAGCCAAGGCGCCCAAGGACAAGGCCGTGCCGAAGAAGGCGATCGCCGACGAGGGCGCCGCTGAGGGAGCCAGCATCGCCAACCAGTCGATCCGCGTCAACGTGGATACGCTGGAGCATCTGATGACCATGGTCTCGGAGCTGGTGCTGACCCGCAACCAGCTGTTGGAGATATCCCGCCGCAACGAGGACACCGAGTTCAAGGTGCCGTTGCAGCGGCTGTCCAACGTCACCGCCGAGCTGCAGGAAGGCGTCATGAAGACGCGCATGCAGCCGATCGGCAATGCCTGGCAGAAGCTGCCCCGCATCGTTCGCGACCTCTCGAGCGAACTCGGCAAGCAGATCGAGCTGGAGATGCACGGCCACCGAGCTCGACCGCCAGGTGCTCGACCTGATCAAGGACCCGCTCACCCACATGGTGCGCAACTCCGCCGACCATGGCCTGGAGACCCCGGCCGAGCGTCTCGCCGGCGGCAAGGGCGAGCAGGGCACCATTCGCCTGTCCGCCTATCACGAGGGCGGCCACATCATCATCTGCATCGCCGACAACGGCCGTGGCCTGAACACCGACAGGATCAAGGCCAAGGCGATCTCCTCAGGTCTGGTCACCGAGGCCGAGCTCGAGAAGATGAGCGAAGCCCAGATCCACAAGTTCATCTTCGCCCCGGGCTTCTCCACTGCTGCCGCCATCACCTCGGTGTCGGGGCGCGGCGTCGGCATGGACGTGGTGCGCACCAATATCGACCAGATCGGCGGCACCATCGACATCAAGTCGGTCGCCGGTGAAGGCTCCTCCGTCACCATCAAGATCCCGCTGACGCTCGCCATCGTCTCCGCGCTGATCGTGGAAGCCGCCGGCGACCGCTTTGCGATCCCGCAGCTCTCCGTGGTCGAGCTGGTGCGGGCCCGCGCCAACTCGGAGCACCGCATCGAGCGCATCAAGGACACCGCGGTTCTCAGGCTGCGCAACAAGCTGCTGCCGCTGATCCATCTCAAGAAGCTGCTCAAGATCGACGACGGCGCCGTCTCCGATCCCGAGAACGGCTTCATCGTGGTGACGCAGGTCGGCAGCCAGACCTTCGGCATCGTCGTCGACGGCGTGTTCCACACCGAAGAAATCGTGGTCAAGCCGATGTCGACGAAGCTGCGCCACATCGACATGTTCTCGGGCAATACCATCCTGGGCGACGGCGCGGTCATCATGATCATCGACCCCAACGGCATTGCCAAGGCGCTCGGCGCCGCCGGCTCCTCGGCCCATGACATGAACAGCGAGAACGGGACGCACAGCATCGGATCGGGCGAGCAGACCACCTCGCTGCTGGTGTTCCGCGCCGGCTCGTCCCAGCCCAAGGCGGTCCCGCTCGGGCTCGTCACGCGCCTGGAAGAGCTCCCGGCCGACAAGATCGAGTTCTCGAACGGCCGCTACATGGTGCAGTACCGCGAGCAGCTGATGCCGCTCGTTGCCATGGAGAGCGTCACCATCGCGAGCCAGGGCGCCCAGCCGATCCTGGTGTTCTCCGACGACGGCCGCTCCATGGGCCTCGTCGTCGACGAGATCATCGACATCGTCGAGGAACGGCTCAACATCGAGGTCGGCGGATCCTCCTCCGGCATTCTCGGCTCGGCCGTGATCAAGGGCCAGGCCACCGAAGTGATCGACGTCGGCCACTTCCTGCCGATGGCGTTCGCCGACTGGTTCACCCGCAAGGAGATGAAACCGTCGCTGCACTCGCAATCGGTGCTGCTGGTCGACGACTCGGCGTTCTTCCGCAACATGCTGGCCCCGGTGCTCAAGGCCGCCGGCTACCGCGTCCGCACCGCGCCGACCGCGCAGGAGGGCCTCGCGGCGTTGCGCGCGCAGAGCTTCGACGTGGTCCTGACCGACATCGAGATGCCCGACATGAACGGGTTCGAGTTTGCCGAGACCATCCGCTCCGACAGCAATCTGGGCGCGATGCCGATCATCGGCCTCTCCGCGCTGGTGTCGCCGGCGGCGATCGAGCGCGGCCGTCAGGCCGGCTTCCACGACTATGTCGCCAAGTTCGACCGTCCCGGTCTGATCGCGGCGCTGAAGGAACAGACCGCGGGCGCCGCCGGTGCCTCCGAGCTGAGCCGCGCAGCAGCGTAACCAGCGGGATCAGGAGATACGCACATGACCAAGAAGACCCAGTCCGGCGAAGGCGCCATGGTCGAATACGTCACCGCGATGATCGGCGGCCAGCTGTTCGGCCTGCCGATCTCCCGCGTCCAGGACGTGTTCATGCCCGAGCGCGTCACCCGCGTGCCGCTGTCCTCGCGCGAGATCGCGGGCGTGCTGAACCTGCGCGGCCGCATCGTCACCGTGGTCGACATGCGCGCCCGGCTCGGCCTGCCCAAGCCCGAGGACGGCAAGATCCCGATGGCGGTCGGCGTCGACCTGCGCGGTGAATCCTACGGCCTCCTGATCGACCAGATCGGCGAAGTGCTGCGGCTCGCCGAGGACGGCATGGAAGAAAACCCCGTCAATCTCGACCCCCGCATGGCCAAGCTCGCCGGCGGTGTCCACCGTCTCGACGGCCAGCTCATGGTCGTCCTCGACGTCGATCGCGTCCTCGA
>NZ_JADPJC010000081.1:0-610 GCF_023073215.1 Bradyrhizobium sp. 35 | reverse complement strand
ACCGTGACGCGCTTGAGGTCCTGGCTGCGTAAGGCGCCGGCTTCGTGCGCCACCCGCAGGCTCTCGGCCAGCAGCAGCTCCAGCTTGTCGCCGAGCCGCTTGCGCCAATGGCTCAGGTCCGAGCGTTCGTGCGGGAAAGCGTGCTGGAAAAACTCTTCGCCGGTGAAGAACTGGAAATAAGGGTCGTGGACCCAGCGCTCGCACACCCCCTCATCGGACAGCCCGTAGATATGCTTGAGCAACAACAGCCCGATCATGAAGCGGGTCTCGATCCCGGGCCGGCCGTTCTCGCTGTAGAGCGGCGCGATCTCGCCGTCGATCCAGTCCCAATCGATCTTGCCGGCAAGCAGAACCAACTCGTGCTTCAGATTGATGATCTGGTCCAGCCGCGCCCGGAACAGATCGTTCGATCCCGTCGTCCTGTGCTTCTTCGGTCGCATCGGCCCCTCCGATGCACCACAGAATCATGGTCCGCAGCGAAAGGGAATCCACAAACGAAAATTGCAAGGTTTGGGGGCCTCAAGCCCCCAATCCCTGCAATCTCAAATGCCGCCGCAACCGGAAAACTGACTCCTGCTCAATCGCTTAGTGCCTTGTTCACGGACGACTA
>NZ_JADPJC010000025.1:0-3302 GCF_023073215.1 Bradyrhizobium sp. 35 | reverse complement strand
AAACTCTTGCGCGCGACAATCATCGCGGCAATCATCACCTCGCCGCGACACCGACTCGCCATCCAGATTGTCGCGCGCTTCCCATCCAGATTGTCGCGCTATAATCTTACTGATTGCGCACGCCGCTGCAGGTGTGGTGGCAGCAAAACCATCTCGCCTGCAAGGACGTTTCGGTGGTCGCGATGCTAGGTGCTGGAGTCCAGGCGAGATTGCAATTGCAGGCATTGGCGCTTGTGCGACCGATTCGTGAGGCCCGCATCTGGGGGCGTGATGTCTCCAAAGCCGGCAAAGTCGCACAGGAGCTCTCCGATAAAGTTGGGCTTCCCGTGGTCGCGCATGCGGAACCGACAGAGGCAGTTAGGGGCTCGCATATCATTGTTACGGCAACGCCTGCCGATCAGCCGATCCTAAGTGCGGCTTGGCTTGAATCTGGACAACATGTCACCGCCATGGGATCTGACGCCGAACGCAAGAATGAAGATCAACCCTGCTGCGATCGCCCCGTGCCGTTCGCTACGTCGCCGACAGCCTGCATCAGACGCGGCAGTTTGGTGAACTCCACCATGCCATCGTTGCCGGCACCGTGGCGCCCGATAAGAACTTTCCAGAACTTGGCGAGATTATAGCCGGACTGAAGGCCGGCCGCACCAGCGAGATGCAAATCACCATCGCTGATTTACTGGGACCGGCATCCAGGACACCGGCAATAGAGCGAACGCCAGCCTCTTCAGGTTCACGGCCGCGGCGGTCAGGAACGCCTGGATGCGGATGTTCTGAAGACCGCGTCGGATTGCGCGCGCGAGCCCATGCGAGGTCTTTGCCTCGCCGTGGTATCCTTCGGAGCGCCAACGATCTCGCCGGTAGATTTGCCTGTCCTCGGCCGATCAGTTCTCCCGTCGGCGACGCGCTCGAAGGAGGGCAGGATGATGGTCGCTCACCACGACAGCCTTTGTTCCGCCGGCCGGCAGACAGGCGCAGGTTCGCCATCGAGCAACGGCTGCAGTCCTTGGCTTTCGAGTAGAAGAAGCGCCCGTGCTTGGTCAAACGCTGCGGCCGCAGGACCTTGCCTCTGGGGCACTTCAGGATCGTCGTTCTGGGCATCGTACCGAAAGCGACGGAGTGGGACGGGCGAGCGGATCGGCTCGGCTTGACCCACTACTGCGGGCGGACCAGGGACGGCCGGTTTATCGTCAAGCACAAGACGGAAGGGTTGCGGCAGGAGGCTTGGCTGCTCATGCACGCGCCACTGGCCAAGCAGCACGATTGGCTCGCCGCTGTGCTGCGTGGACACTACGGCTACTACGGCAGGCCGCACAATTATCCAGCGCTCAATGGCCTCTATCGCGAAGTGCGTCGGACCTGGATGCGCTGTCTGAGACGGCGCAGCCAGAAAACTCGGCGCATGGGCTGGTCGGAGGTTCGAGACCCTGACGACACGCTTCCGTCTGCCCGTTCCACGCATCACTCGCACTTGGGCACAGGGGCGGATATGACGCGGGTTACGCTCGGGAAGAGCCCGATGCGGGAAAGCCGCCCGCCCCGATCTGTGAGGGCGATGCCGAATGGCCTAGCTACTCGACCACGATCTGGTCACGCAGGGACTTGGGCAGTCCTCCGCGGCCATCTGGCTCTCGAGCCAGCCTATGTCGCAGCCGCTCGGCGCCTCGTCGAGCGCGGTGCTGTGGTAAGTTCAACCTGCGCGTTCTCCATAGGGCATCGAAGCTGTGGCTGGTCAGTTGATGTGCCCGTGACGATGTCAAGTCTGCCGCTATTGCCCGCATTGCGTCGCGGGTGCTCGTAGTAGATGCGAAAAGCTATTCATCCGCTGGGTTCAAGAATTTTCAGAGACCCTTCCTCTGGCTGATCATGAGGTCTTCCTTACATTCGACAATGGTCTGCGAGCGCCCAACACGCAAATCTGGCGGCACTAGCGAAGGAATGCCTGGGGACCACGTTCTTCCTAGTAGGCAGGTCCTCGCGGAATTACGCGGGCTCGTCCGGCGCATGCCCTCCCAGGGACGCACCGTTGCACACCATAGCTGGTTGCATCCGTTGATGTCGAATTTCCTTTTGTACCGACAAGGAAGATATGGATCGTGGCATTGCGGCCGATGAAATCGCCACTCAACGGTGTGTCGGCCGAAATTCCCTCGTCACCTTTCTTCCGCTTCCCATACTTCGACAGGATCGAGCCCCCAAGATCCTCGAGTCTCTGCAGTCTGAACCGCCCCGGGTTTGCCGGAGGCTCCAACTCCTGAGAGGATGGAGCCATGACAAGCAAGACCACGAACAAGTTTTCGCCTGAAGTCCGCGACCGTGCGGTTCGGATGGTTCTGGATCACGCCGGCGAGCACCCGTCGCGCTGGGCGGCAGTGACCTTGATTGCGGCCAAGATCGGCTGCACACCGCAGACGCTGCATGACTGGGTCAAGAAGGCCGAGGTCGATAGCGGGCAGCGGGCCGGCGTTCCGACCGAGATGGCCGAGAAGCTGAAGGCCCTGGAACGGGAGAACCGTGAGCTGCGGCAGGCCAACGAGATCCTGCGCAAGGCAAGCGCTTATTTTGCGATGGCGGAGCTCGACCGCCGGTCCAAGCCATGATCGCCTTCATCGACGATCATCGTGGGGCGCATGGGGTCGAGCTGATCTGCAAGGTGTTGCCGATCGCCCCCTCGACCTACCATGCCCATGGCCAAGCGGCGCGATCCCGCCAAGCTGTCGGCGCGAGCCACGCAGGACGCCGCGCTGAAGATCGAGGTTCGGCGCGTCTTCGATGAGAACTTCTCCGTCTACGGCGTGCGCAAGGTGTGGCGGCAGCTCAAGCGTGAAGGCTTCGATGTTGCCCGATGTACCGTGGCGCGACTGATGCTGGACATGGGTTTGCAAGGGGTCATCCGCGGCAAACCCGTCAAGACTACGATCAGCGACAAGGCTGCGCCATGCCCGCTGGATCACGTCAACCGCCAGTTCAAGGCACCAAGGCCGAACGTCCTCTGGCTCTCCGACTTCACCTATGTCGCGACCTGGACCGGCTTTGTCTACGTCGCCTTTGTGATCGACGCCTATGCCCGCAGGATCGTGGGCTGGCGGGCCTCGCGCACGGCGCATGCAGGCTTCGTTCTCGATGCGCTGGAACAGGCCCTACACGATCGCCGACCGGTCCACCGCGGCGGGCTCGTGCATCATAGCGATAGGGGTAGCCAAGGCGGGTTCAAACGGTCGTCGCAACACTCGCACATTGGAGGTTGCGATGAGTATTGGAGGACGGAGATCGGCACGATCTGGACGAGCGCCAATGCCATC
>NZ_JADPJC010000114.1:0-616 GCF_023073215.1 Bradyrhizobium sp. 35 | reverse complement strand
CCCTGGCTTCCTTGGCGGCCGCGGTTGCAGCGGCGATAGCGCCCGGACCGACGACGCCAAGCAGCGCTTCCTCGACTGCATCATCGACGCGCAGTCCGCGGAAGCCGATGCAGTGAGGGCCACCATTGTCCATCCAGGCGCGGCTGCAGCTGTAGCGCGGGATATGGTGCTTCATGCCGGAGTATCGGAGCGTGAGCTTGCGGCCGCAGCGCTTGCACCGGATCAGGCCGGCCAGCAGCCCGTCACCATGCTTGGGCGCGCCGTGATGCCGGCCGGTGGGAATGTTGCTGCTGACCATAGTGCGGATCGCCTCGAACCTCTCCCAGCTCACATATCCTTCGTGGGTGTTGGGCTTCAGCGCCAGCCGTTCGTTCCGCGCCTTGCGGCGGATCTTCACGCTCACGCCTGCGGCGCTGTATCCCGCCGCCACAGCCGTCTTACCATAGGCATAGGCGCCGCCGTAGACCGGGTTCTCAATGATCCGGTGGATGGCGGAGTAGCTTGGTCGCCGCCAGGTCGTGTCGCCGCTGGTCTGCTTCACCGGCAGATCGAGATTGTACTCGTGGAGCCAGCAGAGCGCCTGTCGCGCGCTGCCCAGTTCCTCGACCTTGTCGAA
>NZ_JADPJC010000019.1:0-616 GCF_023073215.1 Bradyrhizobium sp. 35 | reverse complement strand
CCCTGGCTTCCTTGGCGGCCGCGGTTGCAGCGGCGATAGCGCCCGGACCGACGACGCCAAGCAGCGCTTCCTCGACTGCATCATCGACGCGCAGTCCGCCGAAGCCGATGCAGTGAGGGCCACCATTGTCCATCCAGGCGCGGCTGCAGCTGTAGCGCGGGATATGGTGCTTCATGCCGGAGCATCGGAGTGTGAGCTTGCGGCCGCAGCGCTTGCACCGGATCAGGCCGGCCAGCAGCCCGTCACCATGCTTGGGCGCGCCGTGATGCCGGCCGACGGGAATGTTGCTGCTGACCATAGTGCGGATCGCCTCGAACCTCTCCCAGCTCACATACCCTTCGTGGGTGTTGGGCTTCAGCGCCAGCCATTCGTTCCGCGCCTTGCGGCGGATCTTCACGCTCACGCCTGCGGCGCTGTATCCCGCCGCCACAGCCGTCTTACCATAGGCATAGGCGCCGCCGAAGACCGGGTTCTCAATGATCCGGTGGATGGCGGAGTAGCTTGGTCGCCGCCAGGCCGTGTCGCCGCTGGTCTGCTTCACCGGCAGATCGAGATTGTACTCGTGGAGCCAGCAGAGCGCCTGTCGCGCGCTGCCCAGTTCCTCGACCTTGTCGAA
>NZ_JADPJC010000083.1:0-3588 GCF_023073215.1 Bradyrhizobium sp. 35 | reverse complement strand
AGATACACGAAGCCGCGCGCCATCGCGATGTAAGTGATGTCCATCGCCCAGACCTGGTTCGGACGCGTGATCTCCATGCCGCGCAGCAGATACGGATAAATCTTGTGGCCGGGCTCCGGCTTCGTGGTTCGGAGGCGGCGATAGAGCGCTTCTATCCTCATCCGCCGCATCAGCGTTTTGACATGCCGGCGGCCGATCTTGCACCCGCTCGCCACCTTCGAGTTCGATAGCGTGCCGACGCTGTCCAAGGCACAGGTGATGGCACTCGCCGCAGGCGATGTCTGGCTCGAGACCGGCGACAATCTGCTCCTGTTCGGTCCACCGGGCGGAGGCAAGAGTCGTCTCAGCGCGGCAATCGGCCTGGTCCTCGTCGAGAACGGTTGGTGTGTCTTTCACGCGCACCACTGATCTCGTACAGCGGCTGCAAGTGGCGCGGCCCGAGTTAGCGCTGGAGACAACAAACCGCCAGGCTAGATCGCTACGACCTGCTGATCCTCGATGAGATTGCATACGTCTCGAAATCAATCCGAGACCAGAGTGCTGTTCGACCTGATCGCCGCGCGCTACAGAACGGCGCTCGCTTCTAATCACGTTAACCAGCCCGTCGGGCGAATGAAGCCGCATCTTTCCCGATCAGGCCATGACGTTCGCGGCCATCGACCGGCTCGTGCACCACGCACCGATCATGGAGCTGAACGTCGAAAGCTACCGCAGGAAGGCAGCCATCGATCGCAGGCGTGGTCCCGGCCGGCCGCCCAAGGAGATCGAAAGCACATTGATTGACGCTGGCGGTGATCGTTGATTGTCGCGCGACGTCAATCAGCTGTTGCCAAGCTGATCGTCCGCGACAATGATCCAGCGACCCGGCTCCAATCTTCTCATCCAAGATTGTCGCGCCGGTCTCATCTAGATTGTCGCGCTACAGAGGATGCTTGGAGAAGTCACCATCTATTGCGCCATTCAACGTCCTTCGCATAGCGCCGACTGGAAGGCACTGACGGTACGCGATAGCGGTAGGGACAAGTTCCGCGCCCTCATCAGACCTGCTTTTTCACTCACCGCCAAAGCTCCTAAGCGCGAGCAGCCGATTGAAAGAGCCAACTTCCGATATGGCGGCCATCGCCGGCTGAAGATCCACGTGCATGAAGAGTTCTTGAAAGTGTTTCTGTCAACTTACATAGCTCAAATAAGGCTGATACAACGGGAACGTGATAGGTTCAGGTATTTTCGCGATGAGCGCCAATGCCGTAATCGCATTGTAATGAACGACCTCCCGTGGCATCTCCTTGGACGATTGCGTTAAAGCTTCCAAAACGCTCCGCTCAGTATGCCAATCAATATTGAAGGAAATCGAAGCCGACAAGCTACGGACATGATGAAGGGTTCCGGGCGGCATATAGAGGATGTCGCCAGCATTTACAGTTATGACGAGAGGAGTTGCTTGCCGATATTGCGGAAAACGCAGGTAATCTGGTTGTTCCGGGTCTATATCAAACCATCTCCAACCACGACGTCCGCAGAACTCAGCGTGCTTTGGTGGTATGATTATGAACTTTTTCGCGCCGTAAATTTGGAAGAAGAGGTTATGGCTAAGCAGCGTGTCGAAGTGGAGCGGAGTGACAGTACCAATAGGGCCCATGAAGAACTGCGTGTATCGCCACCAATGCTGACGGTACCAGGAGCTAAGAAAGGTTACGGGAAAGGGCTGACAGTCCTCTGCCAGGCTTGGCACTAGGCCCAGTAATGGAATATCGTGGCAATACGGCATCGCTGCGGCATCCGATGACACTCCATCTGCGCTCGAAGGCTGCGCCATTATGAACCGAGCATAATCAGCAAGGCGCCAGGAGGAGACCTCGATCTGACCACTTTTCAGCGTCTTGACAGTCACGGAAAGTGATCCCGCGACCTGATCAAAATACTGCGGAGACCAGCGCTGGCAGGCAATCCAATCCGAGCAGCCGCCACGCAGAATAACTGGGCTCATTGCATCAACATAATTCGTCACAAAATCCTGATCCGATAATTGTGTTACTGTAGGAATCGATGACCAACCAGCATTCTGTAGGGTCGATAACACTCGATGGCCTGGAGGAGGTGCCGACGTTACTTTTGCTTCAGCCATCTTTGATCCTTTTTTGCGACGCAATTATTGGAACGTCAGCCAATTCCGCGTTCGGAATTCAGCCCCTAAAATGATCGTATTCTGCACGTCCGCACTTGCCTACGCCCAAATTTGGGGGGCGGATTTATCAGTTATCACTGACCTGCCACTGCGTATTTTTTTTCAGATGGATCTAGAGTCTGGCCCAGAGCACGGACAGATGAAACGAGGAAGGGTTCACGCAAGAGCAGATGGTCGCCGTGAGGAGAAGCGAAACTGAAGGCTTCTGGATGAGCACTGCCGCGAACCTATCCCCGCGTCGGACGCGCCAGCTTGGACCAGCACGGTATATCCTTGCGGAGGTCTTGCGATGTTCAGTGGGCTCCTCACTGAGAAGTGCTACCTGAACCGCCCCGGGTTTGCCGGAGGCTCCAACTCCTGAGAGGATGGAGCCATGACAAGCAAGACCACGAAGAAGTTTTCGCCTGAAGTCCGCGACCGTGCGGTTCGGATGGTTCTGGATCGCGCCGGCGAGCACCCGTCGCGCTGGGCGGCAGTGACCTCGATTCCGGCCAAGATCGGCTGCACACCGCAGACGCTGCATGACTGGGTCAAGAAGGCCGAGATCGACAGCGGGCAGCGGGCCGGTGTCCCGACTGAGATGGCCGAGAAGCTGAAGGCCCTGGAACGGGAGAACCGTGAGCTGCGGCAGGCCAACGAGATCCTGCGCAAGGCAAGCGCTTATTTTGCGATGGCGGAGCTCGACCGCCGGTCCAAGCCATGATCGCCTTCATCGACGATCATCGTGGGGCGCATGGGGTCGAGCTGATCTGCAAGGTGTTGCCGATCGCCCCCTCGACCTACCACGCCCATGTGGCGAAGCGGCGCGATCCCGCCAAGCTGTCGGCGCGCGCCAGGCAGGACGCCGCGCTGACGAGGTTCGGCGCGTCTTCGATCAAAACTTCTCCGTCTACGGCGTGCGCAAGGTGTGGCGGCAGCTCAAGCGTGAAGGCTTCGATGTTGCCCGTTGTACCGTGGCGCGGCTGATGCGGGACATGGGCCTACAAGGGGTCATCCGCGGCAAGCCCGTCAAGACCACGATCAGCGACAAGGCTGCGCCATGCCCGCTGGATCACGTCAACCGCCGGTTCAAGGCACCAAGGCCGAACGTCCTCTGGCTCTCCGACTTCACCTATGTCGCGACCTGGACCGGCTTTGTCTACGTCGCCTTTGTGATCGACGCCTATGCCCGCAGGATCGTGGGCTGGCGGGCCTCGCGCACGGCGCATGCAGGCTTCGTTCTCGATGCGCTGGAACAGGCCCTACACGATCGCCGACCGGTCCACCGCGGCGGGCTCGTGCATCATAGCGATAGGGGTAGCCAAGGCGGATTCAAACGATCGTCGCAACAGCGATCTTGTTCACTCATGATAGCCAATCGTCAAGCGCCTCCGCCGGCGTTTTCCATCCCAGCGTCTTTCTCG
>NZ_JADPJC010000040.1:0-3650 GCF_023073215.1 Bradyrhizobium sp. 35 | reverse complement strand
GTCGGCGATCGACAAAGCCACTCGGTCCTTGCCGCAGCGGGCGAGCGCTTCAAAGATCGCCTGCCAATGTCCGCGCTTAGCCCAGCGATTGAACCGATTATAGATCGTCGTGTAAGGGGCATAGTCGGACGGGCAATCGCGCCAGCGTGCGCCGCACTGGAGCATGTGAATGATACCGCTGATAATGCGTCGATCGTCTTCGCGCGCCGGGCCGGTCTGGTTCGTTGGCAGATGCGGCTCTATCTGAGCCCACTGCTTGTCGTTGAGCCAGAACAGTCCTTTGCGCATCGAAGTCCCCCGTGCCGAATCAACTTGGCACCAGGGAATCAGAACTCGCTAATTAGGTACAGACCCTAAGCCTCGTACTCGAGTCCGATATAGGCGCAAATGTTTCGGGTCTTGTTTACAGGGAGCTGCGCGATGGCGCGGGTGCGAGCCGATTCGAGTTTTCTGCCTATTGGCGCGGCGACAATGAAAACCCCGCCCTGCACGAATTCCTGAAGTTGCTCTCTCAACGCTACCCCTGGCCTTCTGCTGGTCGCTGACCTGCGCGGCGCGCCTTCCGGAAGCTCCGGTCAGCTGCCATGAACCGGGCCAGCATGGGCGCGATAAGTTTGGCTGGATCTCCGATCGGCTGCTGGGTCTCGTGTGCAAGGATCTCGGCATATGCCACGAGATCCCTGTGCACGCTCGCGGGCAGTTCATGCGTAATGTTGATCGGCTTGTCGTCGTGGATTGCGCCGAGCTTAAGCTTGGCCATCGTCCTCACCCCCTATACGGTTCGAGCACCAGGTCACGGTTGATGATCACCCGCACCGGAAATCCCGGACGAATCGTCAAAGTTGGCTGAATATTGAGATTGCGGCGGACTAACTGCTGGCCCGTTTGATTGATCGAATCCCCAGCTCCACGGCGGAGCGCGGCAATGAGATCGCTGTTGGTATTGCTGCTATCGGCTCCGGAATTCACCTCCGTGCCGATGGAAAGCAGCGTCGAAAAGAGCGGCGGCCCCCAACAATTCCTTCCAATGATGGTCGACTTCGTCCGCAAGACCAGCGTAGCCTGCGCATCTGCGCCGGGCTGCCGTTCCAAAACGATCGACCTGCCATTCGGCACGATAAGGCGCGTCCACACCAGGAGCACGCGCGACTGTCCCAATGCGACCTGGCTATCGTAGCTCCCGATCAGCCTCGCTCCCTGGGGGATAAGGCGAGCTCGCCCGGTAGGAGAATCGTACACCGCTTCTGTGACTTGGGCTGTGGACTGTGAAGCGCATGAGGAACGCAATGGCCTGCGCTTCCTCACCGTTCTCGCTCGCGCGGCGCTTTTCGTCGGCTGACACAAAGCGGTTGGCATAGACGACGGTCGCGCCGCGCTCGCCCTTGCGGGCATGGCCACCGAGCGCCAGCGCTTGGCGGAATGTAAGCCAGCTCTGACTGGTGAATGCCCGCTCAGTGGCGGCCCCCCAGAGGATTAGAATGTTGATGCCGCTATATTGACGGCCGGTCGCGGCACTCTTCGGTAAGGCCAAAGGCGGCTTCGCCGCCGCCGAGCCCCAAGGCTGCACCCACGGTACGCGGCCCGCCTCCAGTTCGGTGATGATCTTGTTGGTAATGTCGTCATAAAGGCTCGTCCGGTCCTCACCGGTGCTCGCCCGAAGATAATGTCTGGACATCGCAGATCTCCGCGACGGGCACCGCGAGCCTCTCTCGCAGCCTGTAACCCGTCACGGCAAAACCGCGCGAACTCTTACTCTCAGTCTCTGATTCAGAATGCGACATCAGCGACCCCGGTCCGCCTTCCGTCCCAAGTTTTCATAGGAGTAGATACTGAGATGCCTGGGGCCGGAGGCCCGACCGGGCGTGCGCCAAGGGCGCATCGCCTCACGGGAAATGGCACCCGGAGAGCGTGAGCATAGCGACCCGAAGGGGCACGCGGACCGAGCGCAGCGACGAGATGAAGTAACCGGGGACCGACCTCTCGGGCGCATAATACGTAGATCGATTCGCCCAACAAGATGGGCTGGAGATCCTGATGAATTACTTCGCTGGACTCGACGTGTCTTTGAAGCGCACCGCGATCTGCATCGTTGATCGAGATGGAACTATCGTCCGGGAAGGAGTGACGGATACCGAACCCGAGGCGCTAATTTCCTGGCTAAGAAATACCAGCCTCGCTTTGCAGCGCGTTGGGCTTGAAGCCGGCCAATGTTCCTCCTGGCTGCACAAGGGGCTTTCGGAAGGCGGATTACCCGTCATTTGTGTTGAGACCCGGCACGCAAAGAGCGTGATGCAAGCTCAACTGTCAAGACGGATCGCAACGATGCTCGTGCGCTTGCGCAAATGATGCGAACAGGGTGGTTTAAGGCGGTTCACATCAAATCTGAAGACAGCCAGAAGCTACGAGCTTTGATGGGCAGTCGCCGGTGCCTGCTCGACAAGCAACGTGACCTCAACAATCATATTTGGGCGGCACTTCGAACCTTCGGATTCAAAGTGGGCCTTATCGGCCAAAGCCGCTTTGAAGAGCGTGTACGCGAGTTGATCGTGGATGATGGAGATTTACAGGCCCTCGTCGTTCCATTGCTCGAAGCTCGGCGCATACTCGGCGAACAAGCACACGTGTTGACGCGCCTGATTGGGCGCCTGGTTCGCAGCGATGCTGTTTGCCGCCGGTTCATGACCGTTCCTGGCGTTGGCCCCCTGACAGCATTGGCTTTCAAGACGACCACCGATGATCCAAGCCGCTTCCGTAAATCACGGCATGTTGGCGTCCATCTTGGACTGACCCCAGGCAAATACGCGTCGGGAGAGGTCGATTACAACGGGCGTATCACCCGATGCGGCGATGCCTTTGCTCGAGAACACCTCTTTGAAGCCGCTCACTCATTGATGGTCAACACCAGACGGTGGTGTTCGCTAAAGGCATGGGGCATCCGCATCGCCAAGCGCAGTTCCATGAAAAATGCGCTGGTCGCGGTGGCTCGCAAGATATCCGTCATCTTGCACCGTATGTGGTGCGACGGCAGCGACTTCCGGTGGGAGAGATCAGAGGCCGCAGCGGCAGCCTGACACCCAATTGCACTGATCAGCAGAACACGGCCGAGAGGCTGTCAAGGACTCCGGCAGGACGAGGAATGGCGAGGGTGCTAACCGGTCTGCAGCGCGAGCACATTGCTCCGCGACTGCGTCCCCGAGATGGTCCCGCCACTTCTTCACGAACATCATCATGAGGCGGGGATTCCGACCTCGAAGAGAAGCGCGATCGCCGGATAGCTTGACACCACGGCAGATTCATAAAGCACAACGGCAATGCGGTAATTGGACCAGATTTGGTACTTGACGTCTCAACCCCGGTTAGAGAAGACCGGTTAACAGCGGCACCCGGGAACGGGGCAGTGCTAGCGATCGCCGAAGGCGAGCCCCTTTCACGAGTGCCCCCGGCGAGGAGCTCCACAGAGTTTGCGCGAGGGATCGAAGCCGGATGGCCGAGACGCAAAGCGGCTCGGCTCATATGTGGACGTATATGGACCCCGCCCGATTGCAACGACCGGCTTGATCAGGATCGACGGCCACAACTGCTGACGTATATCCGGCTTCTTGATGCGGCTGGACAACGTCTCCGCCGCGAGCCTCGATGGTTTTCGCCCG
>NZ_JADPJC010000136.1:0-619 GCF_023073215.1 Bradyrhizobium sp. 35 | reverse complement strand
CGGATGCGTTGGAACGGATCCGTCAGGCGGGGCAGATCTCAGGTCCAGTGCTCTGGGCGCCTGTCGTCCGAGCCGCCGCGTAGGCATTCGAGCAGTCCGAAGGGTTCAACATGGCTGCGCACTAAGCCGGCAGCCACTCTCGCTCGTTCCTCAAGATGCGCAATTCCCGCGGACGAAATCCTTCGCTTCAAGCCCACAAAGCCGTGGAACTGAAGCACCTAAGATCGGCGGTGGCTGCCGGCGATTGCGGAAGCTTTCGTGGGGCCGCCGAGTTGCTGGGATCGCAACAATCGAGCCTCAGCCGGAGAATCAGCGAGTTTGAGCACCACTTGGGCATTCCAATCTTCGAGCGCTTCAGCGGAGGTGTCCGCCCAACGCGGCATGGACGCGACGTTCTTCGGTTGGCCAGGACCGTCCTGGAGGAATTCGGCGCACTCATCGCAACCGCGCGATCCGTTCACAACAGCGAAACCGGCCGTCTGAGCGTCGGTTTCTGCACATCACTTTCGGCCGGCAACCTACAAGCGTCCCTACTCGAGTTCAAGCAGCGCTTCCCGCAGAGCGGGCTTGCGACGGTTGAACGATCACGGACACGTTTAGCAGCGGCACTTCGTAACGG
>NZ_JADPJC010000047.1:0-3657 GCF_023073215.1 Bradyrhizobium sp. 35 | reverse complement strand
AGGCGTGTTGCTACTCGCTACGACAAACTTGCCAGAAACTTCTTGGCCGCCGTCCACCTCGCCGCTCTCGTCGCTTATTGGATCAATTGAGTCTGAACCCTAGCAACTTTGGCAGATTGTTGATTTTGCCGCGATTTATAGGATTCCCGAATCAATTTTTCAATGATTCATGGGTGGTCGGCTCTTGGAGGGCTGACCATGCCGGGATGGGAAGACGAACTCGAACGCTGGCTGATGCCGTTCTTGGACCGGCTGGGTCATAAGACCCGACAGCGGATGTGTCCTCTATATGTTGCGGGATTGATCGGTCCTGGCGATCGCAAGAGCGTTCAGCCGATGGCGGAACGCCTTGCCACGAGCAACTACGACCAGTTGCACCATTTCATTGCGGACGGCGTCTGGAACGCGACGCCGCTAGAGACAGAGCTGCTCAACCAGGCGGACCGACTTGTCGGCGGCAGGGATGCGGTGCTGGTTATTGATGACACCTCACTGCCGAAAAAGGGTGAGCGATCGGTCGGTGTTGCGGCTCAATACGCGTCGGCTCTCGGTAAAACTGCAAATTGCCAAACGCTGGTGTCTTTAACGCTTGCGCGCGGGGAAGTGCCCGTGATGGTCGCGTTACGTCTCTTTCTGCCTGACAGCTGGACAAGCGACATGCCTCGCTTGAAGCGCGCTCGCGTGCCAGTCGAACACCGAACGCCGCGGTCCAAGCCGGAGATCGCTTTGGCCGAGATTGACCGCGCGATGGCAGCCAACATACGCTTTGGATGTGTGCTGGCGGATGCAGGATACGGCCTCAGCGCGCCGTTTCGACAAGGGCTAACAGAGCGCGGGCTGGCCTGGGCGGTCGGTATCCCTCGGCACCAGAAAGTGTATCCGGTCGATGTGAAGCTCATTTGGCCGATCACCAAAGCCCGTGGCAAACCACGAAAGCACCACGTGCCCGATATCTTATCGATTGCGGCAGAACAAATGCTGGCCAGCGCCAAATGGAAAACCGTGAGTTGGCGCAGCGGGACGAAAGGTCGGCTCAAAGCCCGATTTGCTGCTCTCCGTGTCCGCACCGCCGACGGCCCTCCGCAGCGGATATGGGATAAAGGTCAGCAGCATCTCCCAGGCGACGAAGCCTGGCTCATTGGCGAGCAACGTGCCTCCGGGGAGAAGAAATACTATCTCGCCAATCTTCCGGCGGCGACGGATCTGCGCACGCTGGCCGCCACCATCAAGGGACGGTGGATTTGTGAGCAGGCGCATCAACAGTTGAAGGAGGAACTTGGACTTGATCACTTCGAAGGGCGATCATGGCAAGGTCTTCATCGCCACGCCCTTATGACAATGATTGCCTACGCCTTCCTGCAACATCGTCGCCTCGCAAACGCGGGGCGAAAAAAAAAGAATCAACGGGCCTCCGCCTCAACCGACTATGCCCGCCGTACGTCACGCCATCGTCGATCTCATCCTTCGGCCGCCGCCCCAGCAGTGCCCACATTGCCGAAAGCAAATCCTTGAAAAACAGCGGCGAAAACACATTCTGCCAAAGTAGTGCTAGTCGGTTTGGGCCGACGGGCCGATCGCTCGGCGTGCCATTGGGCTGTCGATGCACGATACTCCAGGCCGCCGCTGCGCGTCGCGGCATTGCGTCGTAGCTCACGGGAGATGGTCGAGGCGGATCGGCCAAGTCGGCGTCCGATCTCGCGTCTCGAAAGGCCCTGAACGCGAAGAAGTGCGATCTCCTCACGTTCCGCAAACGAGAGGTACCGCCCGGACCGCGGCTGGGTTGAAGATCTGAACATCGCTGGTGCCATGCCGCCTGCCTGTCGGAACAATCTGGTTCCGACAGGCTGCGACATACCAGCCGCTAATGCAGCATCCTCGCTGGTCATTCCCTGCACGATCCCCAACCAGAATCGCTGGAGTTCAGATCGCCCCGCTACCGGCGGCCGTCCCGGTGACGCCAACGGTGCTCGTCCAGAACGGTGTGATCGTCGCTTTCGAATGCCCATCGCAACCTCCTTCGTTCAGGTGTTGCGACGACCGCTTGAATCCGCCCAATACACCAGCGAGCAGTTCCAGCGCCTGATGGCTGACCACGGCATCGTTTGCAGCATGAGCCGCTCCGGCGATGTCTGGGACAACGCGGCGATGGAGAGCTTCTTCTCCTCCCTGAAGACCGAACTCATCGAGCGCAAAACCTATCGCGAAACGAGGTCCCAATCGACTTTCGGCGTAGACAGTTTGGCTTCGATTAGCTCAAGAGATGATGAAGAAGATAAGTCGGACTTCATATTTCGCAAGGCACCGTCAATGCAATTGCTAATGTGGGATCGAAGCCTAGTCTCCTACCAGAGCTTTGAACATCCAAGATTCTGTGCTCGCGAATGCGAGGTTAGAGCCGGCTCCGCAAATTTGAACAGGTTGATAAGTGGAGTTTCTGCCTGAAGGCGGCGATAATCGCGGTGAACAGGAGAGACCATGAGCAGACGACCGCGCCGGAAACCGGCCTTGAAGGCGAAGGTGGCACCGGCGGCCCTCAAGGGCGATCGGCCGATAGCCAGCTGGCCGAGCATTTCGACGTCCACCCCAATCAGATCACGGCCTGGAAGTCACAGCTTGAGGGCAGCGCTTCGGAGGTTTTCAGACCGGGAGGCGGAGCGCCGGAGATCCCAGCGATCGATGTGAAGTCGCTGCACGCCAAGATGGGCGAGCTGACGCTGGAGAACGACTTTTTAGAAGGAGCGCTCACCAAGGCGGGATTGCTGAGCCCAAAGCGATGGTCGACCGTGAGCGCGATCTGTCGATCACCAGGCAAGCGGAAGTTTTGCAGATCAGCCGCGGCAGCGTGTATTACCTGCCGCGGCCGGTGCCGGACGACGATCTCGCGATCATGCGGCGTCGCGACAGGCTGCATCTGGAGTTTCCCTTCGCCGGTTCGCGGATGTTGAGAGGCCTGCTGGCTGTCGAGGGGTGCAAGATCGGCCGCCGGCATGTGAAGACGCTGATGCGGCGGATGGGGATAGAAGGGCTCTATCGCCGCCCCCGAACCACGAAGCCGGAGCCCGGCCACAAGATTTATCCGTATCTGCTGCGCGGCATGGAGATCACGCGTCCGAACCAGGTCTGGGCGATGTACATCACTTACATCCCGATGGCGCGCGGCTTCGTGTATCTCGCTGTCGTGCTCGATTGGGCTACCCGACATGTCTTGTCTGGCGGTTGCCGATCACGATGGAAGCGGCCTTCTGCGTCGAGGCCCTGGAGGATGCCCTGGAGCGGCACGGCCGGCCAGACGTCTTCAACACCGACTAGGGTTCGCAGTTCACTGGTGCGGCCTTCACCGCCGTGCTCGCTGGCAACGGCATCGCCATCAGCATGGATGGCAAAGGGGCTTGGCGGGACAACGTGTTCGTCGAGCGGTTGTGGCGCAGCGTCAAATACGAGGAGGTATATCTGCGGGCCTACGAGACCGTCAGCGAGGCGCGCGACTCGATGGGCCGAATCTCGACTTCTACAACCGCGCATCAGAACACCCATCTGTCTATGTTGTTGAAGAGAAAAGACTTTGCTGATTGGGATTCGATCCCGTGGGGTATCTTGGGTTCTGTCGCGCTCGTTCGGCGATAGATCGAGCAGCAGTTGTTATCAGCGAGCTGCGGG
>NZ_JADPJC010000064.1:0-3925 GCF_023073215.1 Bradyrhizobium sp. 35 | reverse complement strand
CGAGAAAGACGCTGGGATGGAAAACGCCGGCGGAGGCGCTTGACGATTGGCTATCATGAGTGAACAAGATCGCTGTTGCGACGATCGTTTGAATCCGCCCAATACGTATCCATTAAATACACCGAGCGCTTGGCTGAAGCTGGTGTCGAGCCTTCTGTCGGCAGCGTCGGAGATTCCTATGACAACGCTCTCGCCGAAACCATCAACGGTCTCTACAAAGCCGAGGTGATCCATCGGCGCGGACCATGGCGCAGCTTCGAGGCCGTCGAGTTCGCGACGCTGGATTGGGTGGACTGGTTCAACAACCGGCGGCTCCTGGAGCCCATCGGCAACATCCCGCCAGCCGAAGCCGAGCAACGCTACTACACCATGCTGGAACAACCGGCCATGGCGGCATAACTTAAACCAAATAGCCTCCGGCAAACCCGGGGCGGTTCAGTCGCGCGGGCCGTCCGGTTCGGAGCTGACCTCTGTACAAGCGACTCGGAGTGGACCAGACCAAGGGCTCAGGACCATGATCGAGTAACCGGAGATTACGAAGGGACGTAATTCTGGTGCACGATGCCCAGGCCCGCACCGCCGCGATGATGCCGGCCGGCCTCCCTGCGTTATCTGCGCGAGAGCGGCAATTGGGTTGTGCACTTGGAGCGGGCGGCCTCCGATGGCAGGGATGCCGAGATGACCCCCTTGATATTGTGAGGTTCAGTTCGCCGCGGAGCCACGTAAAATCTATGGTTGGACAGGGATTGATGCGCGCGACAAGAAAACGTGACATAGGATGAGATTCATTGGCAGCAGGATCGCGTTCCGAAAGAGCCTAAGAAAGTCAAAGTTAACTAGCGTCGTCTATCGCTGAATCCCCGTCGGGGGGCTGCAATGATGGCGGTTTAGGAAGCGGCTCTGAAGAATAACTCTGCTCGTCAGCAGGTGAAAGCGCACGACCAGGAGCGACGCGTAAACCATGGTCCCGATCGATAAGCCCATCCAGATGCCAGTCGCGGCAAGACCAATCTTCAGACTAAGCACGTAACTGAGGGAAAAGCCGATCGGCCAATAAGCGATGCCAGCAAACAGAAGCGGTACCCAAGTGTCCTTCAATCCTCGTAAGCTGCCCGACGCAATGCTCGCCACGGCATCAGTGCCAAAGAAGCCCGCCCCAACGAAAAGGAGCTTTGCGGCCAGCCCGATCGTCGCGTCAGCATCGCCCCCTGATTTGCCCAGAAACAACTTGGCGATCTCAAAACGCGCGAGAATCACCGCAAGCGTCAGCATTGCGGTAATGATGATACCGAGCAGCATTGCGACCAGCCCTGCCCGCCTAATGCCGGGACCGTCGTTGATGCCGACAGCATGACTAACCCGCACGGCTGCCGCCATGCTGATGCCGGAAGGGATCATTAACAAGGTCGCGGAGACCTGAACTGCGACATAATGGGCGGCGAGTACGCTGGTGCTGATCACGCCTGCCAGGAGCGCTGCCGCCGAGACTAGTCCATACCCCATCAGGGAGACTATTGAGATTGGTGCCCCGATCACGATCAGCTGCCGCATCAAGGGCCAATCGAAGCGCCAGAGATGTGCAAGCACGTGGTAGTCACGGAAAGGACGACGCATTGTGGCGAACCACAAACCGGCTAAACACGTGGCACAGTTTACGAGCGTGGTCGCAAGTCCCGCCCCGAACAGCTCCAGACGCGGCAGGCCAAGCTTCCCAAAAATGAACAGGTAGGCCAGCAGGGCGTTGACGGGTATGGCCGCGACAGTGATCCACAACACCGGCCCCGGTCGGTTGACCGCGCTCATGAAGCTGCGGATGGCCAGAAACCACAACGCAGGCGCCACCCCCCATGCCATTCCGAACAGATATTGCTGGGCAAGCCGAGCCGCATGCGGCGGCTGCCCAAAAGCGAGCAGTATTTGCTCGCCGCGAAGCGCAGCCCCCATCACCGGAAAGGAGAGCATCAGCGCCGCCCACAAGCCCATGCGCAGCGCGCGCCGTACCACGGCCAGATTATCCGCCCCAAACGCCCGCGCCACCAACGGTACGATGGCCGCTAGCAGCCCCGCGCCGAAGGTGAAACTAACGAGATAGATCCTACTGGCAAGCGCCGTCCCGGCGACCGCCTCAGCGCTAATGTGCCCGATGAAGACTAGATCAGTCGTCATCATTGCGATCTGGCCAATTTGCGTAAGCACCATCGGTAACGCAAGTTTCGCAATTTCGCTGAACTCGATAGCGAAGTCCTGGTCAACCGCCCATCCCCTCAGTCCTTGCCACGAAGCTGATACCGCTCCTAACTCGTCCATCTTGCCCATCGAATCACGCTTTCCGGCTGGGCTCGGCGGACCAGCGACTCTTGTTCCAGCGAATGGATCCAATTCTCCGCTCTAACATTGAGAGTAGTTGCAGGTGTGGTTTGGCGCGCAGCCCGCTCATGAGATCAGCTGCTGCGCCTTCTTATCCCTTCATGAGCGTTTTGACCTCCTCGCGCGTTTAAGCGCGAACGAAATGCGGCACATGACTCGCAATTCGCGCAGTTGATGCCTGCATACCGCAATCGACGCTGCGCGAACGGCGAACCCGGCGCGCTCGATAACCGCCGCCAAACCACGCGCGAGCGCGCACTAAAATGAAGCGGCGCTTGGCTAACCAAATTCGCATGCGGCGGAGAAGCGAACCGAGAGGCGAGTAGGGCATTACTGCGCTCCTTAGGCAGGCGAGACTGGAGTGCATTATCTTTTCAAAGCTCGTGCCAACTGTGAGTGCTTGATTTACAATCCGTATTTGCTCAAGCGGATGTGTCGTTGGCCCGCCATCGTGTCGCAAATCCAACAATGGACAAGATGTGAGACGCTGCATTTCCTGTCCGCAGATGTGAGCTTCCCAATGGCTTACTTTCCAATCGGTCTGGCCGGTCTCTTTGAATGAGGCAAATCTAAGCCATTCTCCGAGAACCGATAGGAACCAATAAGAATGCGCCGCGACTCCCGAGCACGGATCCGAAGGTCGATGGCTTTGGCTTGATGTCCCAAGCGCAAAACACCTGCTGCCTAAATGTGCTGCTGATCGAGATTCGCCGCGGGCTCAAGAGCTCTAGCTGCTAAGAAGCTGCAAACGCGGGACAGGCGCCGGCTGAACCGCCCCGGGTTTGCCGGAGGCTCCAACGTTCGGATAGTTCTGGATCACGCGAGCGAGCAGCCCGCGCGCTTTGCGCCGGTGACCTCGATTGCGGCCAAGATCGGCTGCACGCCGCGGACGCTGCATGACTGGGTCAAGAAAGCGGAGAGACAGTGGTCGCGGGCCGGCGTTTCAGACCGACACGGCCGAGAAGCTTAAGGCGCTGGAAGGAGAGAACCGCGAGCTTCGGCAGGCCAACGAAATCAAGGCAAGCGCCTATTTTGCGATGGCTCCTTTCGGCGAATGAAGGCATTCGCCTTTCGTGCGAGGGGAGCTCGACCGCCGATCCAAGCCATAATCGCATCATCGACGATCGGTGGAGACGATCATGCGCGGCAGGTTGACGAACCAGGGCGGCCTGTTGTTCGTACATCGCGCCGTGCGTGTGCCAGCGAACCATCCGCTGCGGAAGGTTCGGGAACTTGTCCGGGATGTTTTGAGTGATTTGAACCGCAGCCTTGGGAGGCTCTACGCCAGCGAGGGACGTCCGTCGATCCCTCCTGCGCGTTTCGCGGGATCGTGAGCACGGATTTCAGCGCATCGTGAGTAACGATTTCAGAGGATCGTGAGCAGCGATTTCAGGCGATCGCGAGCAAGGTTTGGCGGTGCCGGACGCTTCGGCCGACAACTCAGCCGAGCTACGGATTCCTCATTCAACCAATGAGGAAGCCTGATGCCTACCGAGAGATTGTCGATGCGCCGGATCCGAGAAGTTCTACGTTTGAGGCACCAGGGCCTGACCGAGTG
>NZ_JADPJC010000165.1:0-4120 GCF_023073215.1 Bradyrhizobium sp. 35 | reverse complement strand
ATCGACGGCCATCCCCATAGCCGCATCGAAGACCTCATGCCGTGGCGATTCCGCAAAACGTCAAGCCAGCCTCAATAGGGTTGCGGCTAAGCGCTTACGTCCGAGGTTGGATTTGAGACGCAGATTGTTTCATCAGGCGAAGAAGCGGTTATCCTGCTCAAAACCGAATCTACCAGCTATCGCGCGTTGCTCACCGATGTTCATCTGCGAGGCAAACTCACTGGCTGGGAAGTTGCCAAGCAAGCCAGAGAGATCAATCCAGAGATGCCCGTGGTCTACATGACTGGGGCTGCAGCTGATCATTGGCCGTCTCACGGCGTACCGAACAGCGTTCTCTTGAACAAGCCGTTCGCGCCCGCGCAGGTGGTTACGGCAGTGTCTCAACTGCTCAACCAAATCCCGCCTTCGCACTCATAGCGGACCTGGAAAGCCCCAAGTAGGTGCCCGCTATTGCGTGCTTAGCGACAAGCCAAGAACAAATGCCTTAGCCGCCGTCGCGCCCGGCGTTCGCTTCAATTTCTTTGCGATCTTCGTGACACCAGTCTTTTGCTTCGCAAGTAACTTCAGCGTCTTCAGGTCGTCTTTCGTCCACTCGCGACGAACACTTTTTTTCTTCTTGGCCAACTTGGCAACTCCTTCGTTGATAGGAGCGCGGTCTAACACGTGTCGCGCGGTTCGCAAATGCCTCGTGAATGGCGCTGTTTGACGGACCCTGTCGTTTCCGACAGGTGCGCGCCGTCCGAGCCGTGGGCATGATCGCGGCTAAAAGACGAGGGCCGCAGCAATGAGACGTTACTACTTCCCGTTTTTCCACAAGGGAGAGACACAGGCGGACGATGTGGGGGAGCTATTTGGCTCGGCTCAACTAGCCGTCCAATACGGCGCGCGCGTCGCTCGGGACATCGCCAGCGATCCCCAGCAAGAAGATGGTCGACGAGCGCCGCGGTCGAGAGACGCAGCTGCGGTCCGCCGAGCAGATCGCAGCGACATGTGCTCAACTTTCGCCCGAGGACCAGGCGATCGTGACGGCTGAGATCAAGCGCATCATAGGGGAGCGTGACCAATGAAGCGCCGGCGCCGAGCGCACAGGAAGCGCGACCGGCAGCGGCTACTGACGCCGCCGGCGGCTCAGCCGATGAATTAGGGCCCGCCGGTTCACGCTAACGGGCCTCAAGTTTGAGCGTGCCAGGGTTGGACAATCGGGAAAAATTGGTAGGAACGCTAGCAGGGTCTCGGGTTTGGTGGATATCTAGCCCCAAGAGGATTGCTCATGGACCGTCGAGATCAGAGCTACCGGAACAACCCCACAGCCTGGGTGGTGGTCGCAATCGTGTTGATCGCCGCTATCGCCGCGATCTTCTACAGCACCGGCAATCACACGACCGCGTCGAACCAGACCAGCGCGCCCGCAACCAAGACCAGCTCAACCAACCCGCCAACAACGACGGGTGCGGGCGCCGGTTCTCCGGCAACTGCGCCATCCACAGCACCCGCGAATCCCGCTACGGGGTCGAAGTAGCTAAGCAAGCCGCGGTCAAAGCTCCCGCGACATTGCTGGATGGGTGCGGTTTTTTATCTTGATCCAATGCCTTTGCCGGCCACCGCGGTAAGGCCGGTCACGTTGTTTCGAGGCCAGGCCCTCCCAGCCTATGCGGCAGGCAGCACGATAGAGATCGGGGCCGATTTCACCGCGCTCGAACGGCGCTACGGTGATCCCGTCCGGCCGGCGAGCCAAGAGCCGCTCCAGGTTGGTCTTGCGCAGGTGTAGCGGGAGCTGCCGGAGATCGTCCCCTCCCATGGCGAGAACGTCGAAAGCGTAGAGCTGCACCTCGTGCTCATGCTTGCGAGAGTGCAGCGCGTTGAAATCCGAAATACCGTCGATGCCTAGGATCACCGCGCCATCAAAGACGAAATGCTTCTGCCGGTTCTTCAGCGCGGCCTCGGCAATCCACGGATAGCGCTGGGTCCAGTCGGTGCCGTTGCGCGAGAACAGCCGCACGCGCTCGTTCTCCCGGATGACCAGCATCCGGTACCCGTCGTGCTTCACTTCGTGGATCCAGTCCGGCCCTAAGGGGACCTGCTTGCCGGCGGTCGCCAGGCAGAGCTCGTACGCCATACGCATTCAGCGCAAATAGGCATTCCGTTGCCTTTTTACCAACCGGGAACATTCGGCAAATGGGCAGGTTGGGATACGCTCCGGCCGGTAGCCCCCCTGCGAGCCGGAGTGTTTCCTAAGACGGCCCCAGCCGCCCCGCTGGGGCCGTCGTTTTGCGCGCAAGTAATAAACGCCCCGACGCCTGAGCGGGCCCTATTCTCTTCACAAAACTCATCCATCAAGGCCGCATCCAGAATGGGTGCCAAATGCGTTGGTTTTTCGGATCTTTGATTGCTTCGCTAGTGTGCCTGGGGATCTACGTTGGTTCCGCCGTCGTCTCTCTGAGTGGTTTAATCGGAGCGGTTCGGGCCGAGAACGGCGCCGACGTTCTTGCCCGGACGGACACCGCACGCCTACGCAGATCGTTGGTCGATCAAATCGTTGGCGCTTACCTCAAGCAGATCGATCGTGAACGGCCTGTGAAGCCATTGGAGCGGTTGGCGGCGAATACCTACGGAGCCTCCATCGCCGACGCAATGATCGGCAAGATTCTCACCCCGGAAAACCTGACTGATGTCTTGAACAAAGGAGCCATCCGCGTCGGGGGAGTCGACGCCAACATGCTGAGCCTCACGGAAATCGACACATCCAAGGTGCTCGAAACCCTGAGGCGAATATCTCCGACTAAGCCGGTCGAGTTTCAGATCCGTCTAGGCCAGAACGACAAGGATGGGGGCGTAAGCCTTCACTTCGAGGGGAACGGCTGGAAGCTTTCGGGCATCCAGCTTCCGAACGCGGCGGTTCAAGCGCTGGCCCGAAGCCTTATGAAGAGCAAGGCCGGCTGAGAACATCCCGCTCCGATGAAGCGCGCCAGCGCGCCGCCGCTCCGCGCTCGTGGCCTCGCCGTCTCATTTCGTTACTATTGTTGAATTGTAGTCCTGGTGCCTGCGCTGAATACTCGTCCCACAATGATGGAAGGTCTATTGATTACCGGCGGCGTCGGCGTTTTAGCTCTAGGCATCACGTTCGCGGCGGTCATGTATATTGATGCTCGGGCGGAGCGTAGACGGTAGACCGCGCACGTCTTGATCATATCAAAGCTGTGCATGTAACTGCAGCGCGCCGGTGGCCGCACGGCAAACTATGAGCTAGCAATTTAGCTCAAGCTGCGCGGTTACTCTCTTGTCACGTCCGTCACCTGTTCGCCTCCGGGTCGCGTGGTCCCCTGGCATCGGATTTTGACAGGTCCACCAGCACGATCGACCTCCAACAGCAGGCTAAAACTTCCCGGATGGTCGATTGCCTGCACTGTCCTAATGCCTGATATCTGCCCCTCCGTCGTTTCTATTCGCTCAAGACACGCCCGCTCAGTTGGATTGAGCCGATTTCTCCAATCGTCCGCCGCTGTCCCATGCACGGAGAAGCCGACGAGCAGTCCGGTTAGCAACATGGTGGTTCTGACCATGGGCCTTCTCCCGCGATGAAACAATTCAATGGCGCGTATTCGCGTCGGCTCCTGATGCGCCGGCTGGCCGCCATTGCTTCCGGCTGAGCATGCGGCTAGCCGAGCTGGGCCAGCGGCTGCATCGGCTCTAGATCCAAATAAATGCGCCGCGGGGCAAACAGTACCTTGTCCCGGCGGCGTTGGGTTTAGTCTCGCCCCGAGAGGGATCAACAAAATCCCGGATACTGATACTACGGCCAGAAGCGCGGCAAAGTTTCAGTGCACCTCTCCGTGCATTGCAATTCGAGAGCCCGCCGGATCACTGGATCACTCTGGCGGGCCCGCTGTTCTCCGGGCGAGAACAGATTGTGATTTCAATAAATCTTCGTTTGTTCCTTGCGCGTGTATTTATAAGCGGAACACCTAGAAGTAAGGCCGCCTCATGTGTGGATGTATATGGACCCCGCCCGATTGCAACGACCGGCTTGATCAGGATCGACGGCCACAACTGCTGACGTATATCCGGCTTCTTGATGCGGCTGGACAACGTCTCCGCCGCGAGCCTCGATGGCTTTCGCCCG
>NZ_JADPJC010000084.1:0-4979 GCF_023073215.1 Bradyrhizobium sp. 35 | reverse complement strand
CAAGGGACAGAGGATCGCCAGCCACGCCCGTGCGCCCAACCGGCGCGGCCACACCACGATTGCCGATCATATGCCCAGCGCCCACCGCCGCTACGGCAATTGGACGCCGGGAGGGTTGATCGCCGCCGGCGAGAAGATTGGTCCATCGACCGCGGCGTTCTTCCAGGTCGTCATCGAAGCCCGGCCGCACCGCGAGGAAGGCTTTCGCACCTGCCTCGGTATCCTGTCGCCGGCCAAGAGCTACGACAATGCGCGCGTCGATGCCGCCTGCCGACGCGGCATCCTCATCAAGGCTCGTCCGTCGCCTCGATCCGTTCGATCCTCAAGAGCGGGCTCGATCGCGCTTTCCTCGACGAGACGTCCGACCACCAGCCCCTGCGGCACGGCAACATCCGCGCTCAGGGCTATTTCCACTGAACCAGGGAGACTCCAATGCTGACACACCCCACCCATGAACGGCTGATCACGCTTGGCCTGACCGGAATGGCCAAAGCCTTCGAGGAGCAGCGACGATCACCGGACCTCGACGCCCTGCCGTTCGAGGAGCGCGTCGGGCTTCTCGTCGACCGCGAAGCCGCCGAGCGCGACACCAAACGTCTCACGACCCACCTCAAGTTCGCCGCGTTACGCCAGAGCGCATACGTGGAAGACGTCGATTTGCGCAGGCGCGGCATCGACCGCAGCGTCTTCGCCAGACTCGACGGCGGCGACTGGATCGACCGCAACGAGAACCTGCTCATCACAGGGGCAACCGGGCTCGGCAAAAGCTGGATTGCCTGCGCCCTCGGCCACAAGCCTGCCGCGACAATCGTTCGGTCCAGTATCACCGCGTCCCGCCCTGTTCGAAGCGCTGCCCTGGCTCGCGGCGACGGCCGATATGGCCGGGTGCTCAAAACCATCGGCCGCATTCAACTCCTGATCCTCGATGATTGGGGCCTGTCAGTTCTAAATCCGCCCGAACGGCGCGACCTTCTGGAGATCCCCGATGATCGCCACGGTCGCGCCTCCACCATCCTCACCAGTCAGGTCCCTGTTGAACATTGGCACGACGTTATCGGCGACCCAACTCTTGGCGACGCCATCCTGGATCGCCTCGTTCACAACGCTCACCGTCTGCAACTCTCCGGAGAAAGCATGCGAAAGCAGAACGCCCGCAATCAAACTCTTGACGCCAACTCAAACCCCTGAACGAATCACCCATGCCGGTCAAAGCCGCTGCTCACCATCGCGCGAATCAGCTGCTCACGATCGCCTGAAATCGCCGCTCACCATCGCCGAAATACGCACCCTCCAGAGCAATTGCTGAGCGCCTTGCTGCTGCAGGTGTTCTACGGCATCCGCTCGGAACGCCAGTTGATGGAGCAACTGGACTACAATCTTTGTATCGCTGGTTCGTGGGACTGTCGCCGGACGATCCGGTCTGGGACCCGACCACCTTCACCAAGAATCGGGCACGGCTGCAGAACTGCGATGTGTTCACGAAGTTCATGACCCGGCTTCTGAACCATCCGCAGGTCAAGCCGCTATTCTCGGACGAGCATTTTTCGGTGGACGGAGCGCTGATCGAAGCCTGGGCTTCGCAGAAGAGCTTTCGCCCCAAGGACGGCAGCGGCGACGATGATGACGGCGCCAACTTCCACGGCCAGAAGCGCAAGAACGACACTCACGCGAGTACCCGCGACCCGGATAGCAGGCTTTGTCGCAAGGCGGCCGGACGGGAGGCCAGGCTTTGCTATATGGGCCACGACACCATGGAGAACCGGCATGGACTGGCGGTGGCCGGCAGGGTCACGCATGCCAATGGCACCGCCGAGCGCCATACCTCGGAGGTCATGCTGAAGGCCAAACGCAAAGCTGCCAGCCATCGCATCACGGTCGGTGAGGACAAGGCCTACGATACCGCCGATCATGTCGCCAATCTTCGCGCCATCGGCGTGACGCCGCATGTGGCACAGAACCAGGCCGTCACCAAGACCGGCAAGACCCGCAACAGCGCCATCGACGAACGAACCACGCGGCAGTCGGGACATGGCATGTCGCAATCGCGCCGGGCGATGGTCGAATGCATCTTCGGATGGGGCAAGCAGCATGGCACCATGCGCAAGACCAAACATCGGGGCATCGCTCGGTCGCCGCCGACTTCCTGCTTAATCTGATCGCCAAACCTGATCCGAATTCCAAAACTGCTCGCCGCATAGCCACCCCGCGCCGGGGGGTAACCCGGCGCCGGGCCGAACACGGCATCTAACCTCCGGCGCTCCGCCCCGTCAGCGACCGAGCAAAGACAAGAAAACTCTCAGCTTCATAGTTTTCAGCAGACTGCTAGGTTCGCTTACATCTAGATCGCTCAACGGGATGCCGCCCACATCTTCGCCTCCGCGCACGTTAAAGAGCGTTTTCATGACCATGTCCTTTGGTCTTTTCTCTTTGGAGAACCCGATCTCGACAGGTCGTAACCGCATGGATTACGTGCCGACTGCTTCACTTGGGAAACGCTTCTCGCCGAAGCGGCAAAGAATATCCAAAACACTCGGCGGTGCGCCCCGGTTCCGGATTGGGCAGGGGACCGACGCGGTGGTCGCGGTCGCGCGTTCGATCAAACAGAAGATGGAGATCTTTGACGGCGCTTGGGCAATGTTCCAGCGGCATGTCAAAGACCCAAGCAACAATTCCTTCGCCGCCTTGCGCGCCGTCAAATAGCCGACTGAAGCTGTCGCTCGCGGCATGAGGCAGGCCGACAACGAGATGGCAACACCAATAGGCGAGGGCATGACGACCTAATACAGATACGTCATTCCGGGAATCGGGAGAACCCGCTTTCAGACGGTCAATGCCCGGTGGGCGAGGTAGAACATCGCGAAGGTGGAAATGATGAGGCTTGTCCGGGAGGGCGACGCTCGCACTTGGACAGCAGACTCAATGTGCGTGGCTTGAGGATGGGCATGTGACCCGATGAAGCAAGGTACGGTCGCTGATTTTCAGACCGCGCCTGACGCGGGCGGGGCGGGTCGCGCACGATCTCTTCCAGCGTGAGTTCTGACTCTTCAGGGGTGAATTGTGAAGGGGATCCCGGAGGATTTGCGGCTTTGAACAAGGCAGATCGGATCGTCGGTTGTCCACCGCCGCCCCGGTCGTCTATGTTGAACGCCGCTTCGACGCTGGAGACGAGCATGAATCTGCCGAGGCGCACCAAACAGAAGAAGGCCGAAAGCGAATCCTATGCCATTCTGATCTACACGCTGCGCAACGTAGAAATGTTCCGGAACATGACGGGAAAGCGACTACGGCATGATGGCGGGTGGCGAATAACTAAGGAAGCGTTTTCCCCTGCTTCAGATCAGGATCTACGACCCGCAGACGCATGCGCGCGAGGAAATCTGGGTCTTGAGATTCAAGCCTTGGCGGAGTTCGTCCGCTTGCGCGCCGGCAGCTCCGCCGCATCGGCCTCTCGTGTTGGGGGGGACGGCCCCCTTCCGCCGGTCTGCGTGGCAGGATGGGTCGTCGATGACCTCAAAGAAGGAGCCGCCCGTGGAAACAATTGTTCGCATCGGTTTGGACACGTCAAAGAGCGTATTTCAATTGCATGGCGTTGACCGGATGGAGCAGCCGGTCTTGCGACGTAAGCTGAAACGCAGTCAGGTTCTGGCGTTCTTCGGTCGTTTGCCGCCCGCGTTTGTCGCGATGGAGGCTTGCGGAGCATCGCACTATTGGGCGCGGGAGCTGCGATCGCTGGGGCATGAGGTGGCGATGATCCCGCCGCAATATGTCAAACCGTACGTACAGCGCGGGAAGTCCGACGCTGCGGGCGCCGAGGCGATTTGCGAGGCGGCGAGTCGACCCAAATTGCGCAAGAACTTTGTGCCGATCAAAAGTCCCGAGCAACAGGGCGCACAGATGCTGACGCGCGTGCGTACCCAGTTCACCGGTAGGCGCACCCAGCTCGCCAATTCGATCCGCGGTTACGCCGCAGAGTTCGGCTTTACCGCGCCCAAGGGGCTTTCGCGGCTTCAGCAATCGCTGATCGATATTCGGAGCCCGACAGTCCCCGAATTGGCAATGGAGTTGGTGGAGGCGTTGGCGACCGAACTGGCACGTGTTGATGATCAGATCGCCACGCTCGACAAAAAGCTCATGCAACTCCATCGGGGTAACGAGATGAGCCGACGACTGGCGGCTATTCCAGGAGTTGGTCCGATCGGCGCGACTTTGCTATCAATAAAGGTCGTAGACGCGCGCGGCTTCAAGCCGGCAAGAAGCTTTGCGGCCTGGCTCGGCTTGACGCCAAAAAACCACTCGACGGCAGGCAAGAACCGGCTCGGTGTTATCACGCGCGCCGGTGATGAGATGCTAAGAAGCGTCTTAGTCGCAGGCGCTACCGCGGTCATCGGCGACCTACGCCGGGGCGGCAGCAGGATGTGGCCTTGGTTAAAAGCTTTAATCGCGCGGAAGCCACCAAAACTCGTCGCGGTAGCATTGGCCAACAAGATGGCTCGGATCGCTTGGAAATTGATGATCAGCGGGGAGCGCTATCGACCCGTTGGCAAGGCAGTTCCAATGGCAACACCGATATAGGCATGAACGAAATGCAAAGTTTGGCGTCAGCACCGTGTCTGATGCTAAGGCTGGAACTTGCAGGATAGGAAGAGGTGGTGTGATCGGCGCAAGCCGAACAGGGAGAGTTTCCGCTCGGTTCACCGGCAGCAAATGCCGTTCTCGTGTTTGGATCTCACTGTTCGCGAAGCCCATCTCTTGGCCAGTGGTCGCAGACCCAATCGTAGGCCGGACATATGAGCGCAAGCGATCCGAGCATGCTGCCCAAGCCAATCCTTGCAAGTCGGGGGCCAATGGTATGGACCCGCCCTTGCCGCGGTGGAATCTCGAGCGTCAACTGCAGCGAAGGAGGATGTTATGCAGGTCGTTCGGATAGGTCTAGATCTGGCGAAGTATGTCTTCGAAGTTCACGGCGTCGACAACCACGG